>JAFWQE010000173.1 GCA_017509155.1 Prevotella sp. | reverse complement strand
GTGTACTACAAAACGCTTTCACAGGCTCAAAATCACGGAAACAGGAGCCTATAGACCATTTTATACTGCCAAATCACCCCGAAATTCATGAAAAATTGTTCATTGGGGTCAAAGTTGGGCTAAGTGCCGTTTTATGATGGGGGCATTGAAAAAAAACGAATAGATTTGGTGGTTTAATCGCTAATTTGTATCTTTGCATCGATTAAAACGCTACTCCATGAAAGTGCATAGAATATGTTTCGCCTTGTTATGCGTCGTGCTTTTTCTGAGCGCCTGCAACTCGGGGAAGGAATACCCGCAGCTGCTGGTGGATGCAGACAGCGCGATGGTGCACGGACGATATGATGAGGCCGACAGCCTGTTGGCGCGGTATCATGATGTCGGAGACAATGAGGCAACGACTATGTATTGGAAATTGCTCGTAGTGGGAATGAGAGACAAAAAAGGCAGACCTCTTGACAATCTGTCTCTGGCCGACAGCCTTTGCTTCTACTATAGCAGGCAACATGACAATGAGAAATACGGGCGGTCTCTGCTGTATCTGGGTGGTACATACAGATATTTGAAAGACTATAAGAAAGCCTTAGAGCAATTCATGAAAGCAGAGGAGGTGGCCTCAAGTGCAAGACTTTTTCGGCTGCTCAGCTGGATTGAACTTCAGAAGGGGGATAATTATTACGATGTTCTCTCTTTTGACGAAATGGTCGAGTGCTACAGAAGGGAATTTGAATATGCATCATTGCTACGCGATTCTTTCCAGCTATGTCTGGCAGTTCCTCGTATGGCCATGGCTTATACTCATTTAGACAACGTGGATAGTGCTGTCTTTTATAATAAAATGGCCATGCAATGGGGCAGGACGTTTCATGTGAAAGATGTGGAACAGAAGGCAAAAAACGAGCTGGCAGATATTTTCATACAGATTGAAGAACTTGATTCTGCTAAGCAATATCTGGAATATCAGACGGACAATGCTTATTATTGGGGCGACTATTTTAGGGCCCAGAACAAACTTGACTCAGCGGCTTATTACTATGATTTGATGTTCAGGACAACGAAGGATGCCTATGTGGGTGTCGAAGTGCTGCGTGAGCTGATAGATGTGAGCACATCAAGGCATGATGACAAGGCCGCATTGTTCTATTACAGCCGTTTTGTTACCCTGCAAGACTCGTTGATGTCATTAAACTATAAGAACGAACTTCATCGCACCGAGGCCCGCTACAACTACGAGCAGATGAAGGAAGAGCGCAACCTGATGGCCCGCCGCAACACGTTCCTGACGTGGATTGGCTGTGCACTGTTGCTGCTGTCGTTGCTGTCGTTGCTGTGCTTTGCCGCCTATCGTCGTTACGAGCGCCTGCAGCGCGAAAAGAAGGAGGCTGAGCTGGCAGCTGCGCTTGCTGAAGAGCGTATGCTCAGGCAGGATGCTCAGCGTGCAAGCGAACTCAACGAGCAACAGGCCGCCGCCAACCGCGAACGCATAAGGAGCCTGGAACGGCAGATGGTACTGCTTCGCCGACAGGGCGAGGAGGCTGATGCCCAGCGGCTGCAGGTGGAGAGCCGACAGTTGCAGGCGGAGACGCAGAGCCTGGAGGCGGAGAGACAGCGGCGCACAGAGGCTCAAGAGGAACTGGAGCGCTCGCCGTTGCTGGCGCGCATGCGTGCCAATGCCGGCAATGACAAGTTCCGCATGAAGGAGGACGACTGGGAGGAACTGAGACGGCTGGTGGACGCCGTCGACAACAATCTGACCCAGCGGCTGCTGCGCCTGCATCCGTTGCGGGTCGAGGAATTGCGCGTGTGCTACCTGACGAAGCTCGGCTTTGCTCCTGCCGACATGGCTTTGCTGCTAAGTAAGTCGCAAGCTGCCGTCTCCATGATGCGCCTGCGCATGTATCAGAAGCTGTCGGGCAGACGAGGCTCCGCCAGCGACTTCGAGCAGCTGATAGCACAGCTGTGAGCTTCACGGCTATACCATAACGAGCAGATAAAAAGTATTGTCTTATATGATAAATCAGAACACAGAGACACTGAGTCACAGAGTTATCTTTTCTCTGTGCCAGTTCTCTGCGTCTCTGCGCCTCTGTGTTCAAAATATAAACTATAAGATTGTTCAGAACACAGAGACACTGAGTCACAGAGGTTTTTTATCTCTGTGCCATGCCACGGCGTCTTTGTGTCTAAGCGTTCTGTATAGAAAACATGTCTGTTCATCCACTTATCACTTGTCACTTATCACTTATCACTTATCCTAATGACCTACGTCGACGTTATCCTGCCGCTGCCCCTGGAGGGCTTTTTCACCTATCTGCTGCCCGAGAGAATGGCTGCGGAGGCGGGTGTGCGCGTCGTGGTGCCGTTGGGAAAGAGCAAGACCTACGTGGCGGTGGTGGCTGAGGTGCACAACCGCAAGCCTGACTTTGAGGTGAAGGCGGTGATGGACGTGCTCGACCGTCGCCCCGTGCTGCTGCCCGCACAGCTGCGGCTGTGGCGCTGGATTTCCGACTACTACATGTCGCCCATCGGCGAGGTGATGAATACGGCGCTGCCCATGGGCATGAAGGCGAGAGGGGCCTACAAGCCGAAGACCGAGACCTATGTGGCGCTGGGCGAGAAGTTCCGCACGGAGCAGATGATGCACATTGCGCTCGACATGATGGCGCGGGCATCGAAACAGCAGAAGGTGATGATGGACTATCTGGCCATGTCGCACTGGGATGAGGCCGTGGATGGCTCGCCGGTGACGGAGATTACCCGCGAGGAACTGATGAACGAGAGCCACTGCACCGCCGCGGTGATGAAGCAGCTGGTGGACCGTGGCTTCCTCAGTCTGTATGAGAAGGAGGTGGGCAGGCTCAATCATGGCGGTGAACCGCAGCTGGACAGCGTGAAACAGCTGAATGCCGCGCAGACCGAAGCCTATAACCACATCCTCCTGCAGATGATGAGTCACCAGGTGGTGTTGCTGCATGGCGTCACGTCGAGCGGAAAGACGGAAATCTACATCCACCTCATCCGTCGCGCGCTGGAGCGGAAAGAACAGGTGCTTTACCTGTTGCCCGAGATTGCATTGACCGTGCAGATGCGCGAGCGTCTGCAAGGTGTGTTCGGCAATCGGCTGGGCATCTACCACTCGAAATACAGCGACGCCGAGCGTGTGGAGATATGGCAGAAGCAGCTGTCGGCCAATCCCTACGACGTGATTCTCGGTGCGCGGTCGGCTGTCATGCTGCCTTTCCAGCGGCTGGGCCTTGTCATCGTGGACGAAGAACACGAGACGAGCTTCAAGCAACAGGACCCTGCGCCGCGCTATCACGCCCGCTCGGTGGCCATCATGATGGCAGCCATGAAGGGACGGTCGGTGAACGTGCTGCTCGGCACCGCCACGCCGTCGATGGAAAGCTATCAGAACGCGCAGACGGGAAAGTACGGACTGGTGACGCTCATGCAGCGCTACAAGGACATCGAACTGCCTGAAATAGAGGTGGTTGACGTGAAGGACCTGCAGCGCAGGAAGATGATGAACGGGCCGTTCTCGCCGCCCTTGCTCGCTGCCATGCGTCAGGCTCTCGGGCAAAAGGAACAGGTCATCTTGTTCCAGAACCGTCGCGGCTTCGCCCCGATGGTGGAGTGCCGCCAGTGCGGATGGGTGCCCCATTGCCAGCACTGCGATGTTTCGCTTACCTATCACAAGACCCTGGGCGTGCTCACCTGTCACTATTGCGGCCATACCTATCAGATGCCAGAGAAGTGTCCCTGCTGTGGCAGCACCGATTTGCGCGGGCGAGGCTTCGGCACGGAAAAGGTGGAAGACCAGGTGCGCGAGCTGTTTCCCGATGCCCGTGTGGCACGCATGGACCTCGACACCACACGGACGCGCAATGCCTACGAACGCCTCATCGGCGACTTTGCCGCAGGACGCACCAATATCCTCATCGGAACGCAGATGATCAGCAAGGGACTCGACTTCGACCGCGTGTCGGTGGTGGGCATACTGAATGCCGATGCCATGCTCAACTACCCTGATTTCCGGGCCTACGAATATGCCTTCATGATGATGGCTCAGGTGAGTGGTAGGGCAGGGCGAAAGGGCAGACGCGGTCGCGTGTTGCTACAGACCAAGAACGCACAGTTGCCCATCATCGCTCAGGTGGTGCGCAACGACTACGAGGGATTCTTTGCCGACCTGATGGAAGAGCGCGCCGCTTTCCGCTATCCGCCTTTCTACCGGCTGATTGATATCTACCTGAAACACAAGTATGAAGGTGTCGTCGACCGCGCCGCCATCTATATGGGAAACCGTCTGCGCTCGCTGTTTGGCGAACGCGTTCTCGGTCCCGACAAGCCTGCCGTGGCGAAGGTGAAGACGATGAACATAAGGAAAATCGTTCTCAAACTGGAGAACGGAATCGACATGGCGCGGGTGCGACAGTGCCTGCGCAGTGTGGAAACCGACGCGATGAACGACAAGGGGAACAATGGCCTCCAGGTGTTCTTCGACGTCGATCCGCTGTAGTCTTTATCACGAATTTGAGAATTGTCGAATTCTCGTGTCAGATATATTCGTTGGCAAAGGTGTTCTTGAATTCTCAGATTCGGGTTTTCTGTTATCACGAATTTGAGAATTGTCGAATTTTCGTGACAGATGTATTCGTTGGCAATGGTGTTCTTGAATTCTCAGATTCAGGTTTTCTATTATCACGAATTTGAGAATTGTCGAATTTTCGTGACAGATGTATTCGTTGGCAATGGTGTTCTTGAATTCTCAGATTCAGGTTTTCTGTTATCACGAATTTGAGAATTGTCGAATTCTCGTGTCAGATATATCCGTTGGCAAAGGTGTTCTTGAATTCTCAGATTCGGGTTTTCTATTATCACGAATTTGAGAATTGTCGGATTTTTCTTTCCGTAGAACACTCCTGTCTAGGGTGTCCTCAAATCCTCAAATTCTCAAATTCGTGATAATAGAAAACATAAATTTGAGAATTCAAGAACCCCTTTGCCATTGAAAATATCTGACAGGTTAATTCTTAAATTCTCAAATTCGTGATAGAAGACCGGGATGCGGCCTCCCTGTTATCAGAAGTCAATGTCGAGTCCTACGCCGACCACGCGGTTGGTGCGTGTGTATTCGTTGTGCGAGGTGTGGTTCGTGGCCACGGGAGCTACGTCCTGCTTGTAGGTGTCATAGTTGGTCTGGAAGTAGGCAACGTTGAGCTTCATCTTGTCGCTGATCTTGTATCCGATGCCTAGGCCATAGCTGTAGCTGCTGACAACAAATGACATGTCGTTCATGTATTCGTCAGACACACCGTAGTTGGTCTTCTGGATGCCGCCGCTCACCTGCAGCTTGTCCGTTACGTCCCACTCGGCTCCGCAGTTCACTTCCCATGTGTTGCCGTCGAGTTTCTTTTCCTCGTGGTTGTACCAATGGGCCGACTTGTCGAAGAACAGGTGGTAGCCGGCGTTGATGCGCACGGCAGGTGTCACCGACCACTGTGCACCGACGGTGAACAGAGCGGGCTGGTCCTCGGGTACACTGCTGCCGTCGCGGTATTTGTTTATGGCAGCAATCTGGTGGGCTTCTTTCACTGTTGAGCTGTTCTTCATGCGCATGCGGGTCTTGAATTCATACTTGGCTGCGAAGTTGAGGTTGCCCGTCTTGTAGTCGATACCGATAATCGGAGCGATGCCCAGTCCCGACTGGTCGGACATCAGACTGACGCCCTCGCGGTAGATGTCGAGCGTCTGCAGGCTCTGCTGCGTGCCTTCCAGCTGCGCCTTGGCAGCCTGTGCGGCAGCCAGTTTCGACGTCAGTTCCTCGGGAACAGGAGCGCCGGCAGCCTGATACTGGGCGATGCCTGCCTCAATCTGGCTGATGCCGGCGGCGTATTGTGCAATGCCTCCGGCGATGGTCACGTTGGCATTGTCGAGGAATGTGCCGAAGGGCAGGGCGCCGGCAGCGGTGTTCACCTGGATATTGCTGAGCTGCGCCTTATACGATGCGGTTCCGTAGAGCAGGCGGGCACCAGCATAGACCGAGAGATCATCGGTGAGTTTGTAGGCTGCGCCTAAGGTGAAGCCGAAGTAGTATTGTTTTCCGCGCATGTAGCCATCGACGTCGTATCCCGTGGCTCCTAAGGGCTGCAGCGAACTGGCGATGGCGCCCACGG
Source organism: Prevotella sp. (assembly GCA_017509155.1). Lineage (GTDB taxonomy): Bacteria > Bacteroidota > Bacteroidia > Bacteroidales > Bacteroidaceae > Prevotella. The sequence goes on along the minus strand of JAFWQE010000173.1, from coordinate 23,507 downwards.
CACTCTCAAATGAGCCTATGCCGTTGTCGAACTCGCACTTGCCGCCACCACCCGTGACGGCGAAGTTGCCCTGAAAACTCCAGCGCCCATGGTTGTAGGCAGTCTGAATGGAGGGAATGACGGGTGCAAAGGCCTCGCCTTTGTATTTCTTGATGGTACTGCCGTTGTTGCTCATGCCCAGCGCAAAGTCGGGATTGGTGGTGAAGATGGTACGCGTCTGGACAGCCAACTGCCAGTTGAGCGACAGATGCCAGCCATCATTCAGGAAGGCAACACCTGCAGGGTTGCTGTAAACGCCGTCGATGCCGATGGCAGCATCACGAGACATGGTACGGCAGAAAACGATGTTTTGGTTGGTATTTGTCAAGATACCGCCAGCATTCACGGTAGTGGGCACAGCCATAGTCAGTGCCATGGTGGTGGCTATGGCAAAGGCCAGGAAGCCATTTTTTAAACTTTTCATCTTAATTACCTTTAAAAAACTTGTTTGCAAAGGTATTTATATTGTTCTGAATTTCCTGTAAACGCGCACAATCTTTAACTTTGATTAACGGAAAGCTGCGCTATTCCTGCACAAAAAGAGCAATATGTGCAAAAATGAATAGATGGAAAAGACCTGTTGAAAGGGAAGGACTGAGGCTGCAAAGGGACTTTTTGACTGCTGCGGTGCAGCAGTTTACACGACTATTGTTTGTCCTTTTGCTGGGGCTGGCTGCTGTTCTTTGGCTGCGGCTGTGCCGGTTCCTTCGCCTTCTTGTTGAGTTCGGGGTAGGCAATGCGGGTGTGATAGATGTTCTTCAGTCGCTCAATGAGCACCTGCTTGGCCATGTTGATGTCGCGGAAGTTGATGGGACAGTCGCGGAAACATCCATCGGCCATCTGGTCGTCTATGAGCTTTTCGATGAGCGTGGAGATGCTTTCCTCGGTGTATTCCTTCAGCGAGCGCGACGCAGCCTCGGCCTTGTCGGCCATCATCAGGATGGCTTGCTCGCGTGTGAACGGGTTTGGGCCCGGGTAACAGAACAGCGTGTCATCGACTGGCTGGTTGGGATGCTCGTTCTTGTATGAAACATAGAAGTACTTTGCCAAGCCCGTTCCGTGGTGCGTGACGATGAAGTCGCGTATGACGGAAGGCAGGTTGTGCTTGTCGGCCAGCTTCAGTCCCTCGGTGACGTGGCTGATAACAATCTGCGCGGCCTCTATTCTGGGCATCTTTTCCAGCGGGTTGACGCCGGCCTGGTTTTCGGTGTAGAAGGCCGGGTTCTGCATCTTTCCGATGTCGTGATAGAGGGCACCCGTTCGCACCAGTTGCGCATCGGCGTCTATCTTGTTGGCGATGGCCGCGGCCAGATTGCCCACCATGATGCTGTGCTGGAACGTTCCCGGCGCCACTTCGCTGAGCCTGCGCAGCAGGTCCTTGCTGGTGTTCGACAGTTCGATGAGCGTTACGCTCGATATGAATCCGAAAGTCTTCTCCACCACGAGCATAAGCGGATAGGCAAAGAGCAGCAACACGCCGTTCACGGCAAAGTGCTTATACATGCTGTGATCCATGGTGGTGATGTCGTTGTCCTGCATGAGCTGCAGGGCGAAATACATGGCCGCCGTGCCCAGTGTCACCAGAAGGGCGGTGCGGAACAGCTGTGCCCGCTGCGACAGTTCGCGCAGAGAGTAGATGGCAACCAGTCCTGCCACCAGCTGCAAGATGATGAACTCATACTGGTATTTCACCGCTGCGGCACAGATAAGAATCATCACGACATGGGCAATGAATGCCGTGCGCGAGTCCATGAACACGCGGATGAAGATGGGAGCGATGGCGAAGGGGATGATGTAGACGCTCAGCACGTTGTGGTCCATCATGAGCGAAACAACGACCGGGAAGATTGTGATCATGGCGTAGAGCATGAGAATGCTGCGCGGCTTGTCGAAGTAGTCTTTGCGGAAGAGTGCCAGATAGAGGGTGAAAAGCAGGATGAGAATGCCCACGAAGAGAGCCTGTCCGGCAATGGTCGACGACATCTCGCTGCTGTCGGCGCTGCGTCGCGTCATCTCGCGTTCGAAGCTGCTCAGGACGCGGAACGTGTGTTCGTCGACGATTTCGCCGCGGTCGATGATCTTCTGTCCCGACAACACCATGCCGCTGGCGATGGCTATTCCGCTGAGAAGGTCGTTGCGCTCAGTGTCGCTCAGTTCCTTGTCGTAGACGAGGTTGGGCTCAATATACTCGTTGAGGTTGCAGCGCTGCAGCAGCTGTCGCTGCTGTGCGAGGCGCTCGTCCTGGAAAATCATCTCGTAGGCAGAGATTTCCGAGTAGACCTCTCTTGGTCCGGCACTCACGGCAGTCTTGCCGTTTACCACGCGGATGGAGCGGGCTGTGTCTGGAAACACACGCTGATAGTCGGCTGTGCGCAGTATGCCCTGCTCGTAGACCATGTGGAGCCGGTCGGCAATGATGCTGATGTAGTCGTTGCTCAGTCCGGCAATTCCCTCCTGGAAGTCCTTGCGGAACTTCCCCACCTGCGCTTCTTCTATCTCTGAGTTGTAGTTGAAATAGGGCTCAAACTGGTTGGTGATGCTGTCCTGCTCTGCACTGATGGCTTCGTCGGTCTTGTAGATGGGAAAGTCGAAGTTGGCAATCAGCGACCCATACATCCACGGTTTTCCCACGTCGTAGCGGAACTGCGGTCCGCTGGTGCGAGGCAGGAACCACACGATGATGACCACCGAGACGGCCACCAGCGACAGCTTGGCGAGGGCATTGCGCCAGTATTTGTTTGTTGTCGTCTTGATTCTGTATTTCTTCATTTCCTTCTATGTTGTGGGATTCGCGATGCAAGAACAAGCGTAGACTCCATCCTCACTCGTGGCCGAGTGCTATTTGGCGGTTTCAGCAAAGACGGTGCGCAGGATTCTCTCTGTTGCGCCGGCGCGTCCTTTCACGTAGTTGCCGGCGGCCTGTCCGCGCTGTCTGAGTTCGTCGGGATGCGCCTCCAGGTGGTCCATCAGCTGTGCGAAGTCGTCGTAGCCGTCGATTTCCAGGCCGCCGCTGTTGGCTTTCAGCTCCTGTGCCTCCTGGAAACGGGCGTTGTTGGGACCGAAGAACACGGGCACCTGCCACACCGCAGCCTCGGGCAGGTTGTGGATGCCAGCACCGAAACCACCGCCCACATAGGCCACCGTCGCATAGCGATAGATGCTCGACAGCAGTCCGAAGCAGTCGATGATGAGAACGTCGGCGTCGGAGAGTGAGGTGTTGGGTGAGGGCTGTTGGTCGTTGGCGTAGGTTGTATAGCGCACGACACGTCGGCCTTTCAGCAGGGCTTCAATCTGCTGCAGGTGGTCTTCGCCAATCACGTGGGGCGCAATGATGAGCTTCCATTCGGGATGCTCGTTGAAGTATCTGATGAAGATCTCCTCGTCGGGCTGCCAGCTGCTGCCGGCGATGAAGACGGGCTGGGTGGTGGGTGATGGTTGTTGGGTGGTGGTGGGGTGGTGGGAGGCCAGGAAGGCCTCTACGATGGGGAGCACCTTGGCCTGTGCCTTGATCTGGAGAACACGGTCGAATCGGGTGTCGCCAGTGACGTCTACCTCGTTGATGCCTATCGTGGAGAGCAGCTTCCGGCTGGTTTCGTTCTGCACGAAGAAACGTGTGAAGCACTTCAGCACATGGCCATACTGGTGGCCGTACCAGCGGAAGAAGATCTGTCCGGGTCGGAAGATGGAGCTCACGCTGTAGAGCGGCACGTGGCGGTGCTTGAGGATATGCAGGTAGTTGTACCAGAACTCATACTTGATGAAGAACACCAGTTCGGGCCTGATGGTGCGCAGAAAGCGGCGGGCATTCGTAATGGTGTCGATGGGCATGTAGCAGATGAGGTCGGCACCCTCGTAGTTTTTCCTCACCTCGTAGCCCGAGGGCGAGAAGAACGTGAGCAGAATCTTGTATTCCGGATGCTCGCGGCGCAGCTGCTCCATGATGGGACGGCCCTGCTCAAACTCACCGAGCGAGGCCGCATGGAACCAGGCGTAGCGCGCCTCTGGGTCCACGTTCTCCTTCAGATAGGCAAAAGCGGCTCGCTCGCCCTGCCACATCTTCTTTACCTTCTTGTTGAACAGGCTCGCGATGGCTATGCCAACCTGCATGAAAAATACGACGACGTTATACACAAAGAATTGCGGCGCCTAGCGCCAGAAGAATTAGTATGACATAATCAATAATAGATATGGTGGCCGCGACATGAGGTGTTCAGGCCTATGTGCCTGCCGGCACGCTGTCTTTCAGCCACCATCCCGATGAGGGCAGTCCGGGCTTATCCCAGCACATCGATGGCGCGGCGCAACCGGCGCAGCGTCTCCTCCTTGCCGAGGAATGCAGTGATGTCGAACATGCCGGGACCTTTTCCGATGCCCACCAGTGCCAGACGGAAGGCGTTCATCACGTCGCCCAGCTTGTAGTCCATGTCCTGAACCCATTTCATGACCACCTTCTCCTGGTTCTCCATGGAGAAGTCGTCCATGCCCTCGATGATGGCCAGCAGCTCTGTCATCTGCTGAGCCGAGAAGTCCTTCCAGCGCTTCTTCACCGTCTTCTCGTCGTACTCGGTGGGCGGAATGAAGAAGAACGAGCACAGCGGCCACAGCTCCTTGACGAAGTTGACGCGGTCTTTCATCATGTGGACCACCTGGCGCACGCGCTCCAACGGCTCCTCCACGCCATTGCCGGCCACGATGGGGGCAAACAGCTGGGCTATCTCGTCATCGCTCTTCTGGAGCATGTACTCGTGGTTGAACCAGATGCCCTTCTCGAAGGCGAACTTTGCGCCGGCCTTGGAGCACTTGGCGAGGTCGAACTGCGCGATGAGCTCGTCCATGGTGAACATCTCCTGCTCGGTGCCGGGGTTCCATCCCAGCAGCGCCAGGAAGTTGATGACGGCCTCGGGGAAGTATCCCTGCTCGCGGTAGCCGCTTGACACTTCGCCCGTCTTCGAGTCGTGCCACTCTAGCGGGAACACAGGGAATCCCAGGCGGTCGCCGTCGCGCTTCGACAGTTTTCACTTGCCGTCGGGCTTCAGAAGCAGCGGCAGGTGGGCAAACTGCGGCATGGTGTCTTCCCATCCGAAGGCGCGATAGAGCAGCACATGGAGCGGGGCCGACGGCAGCCACTCCTCGCCGCGGATGACGTGGCTGATTTCCATCAGGTGGTCGTCCACAATGTTGGCCAGGTGATAGGTGGGCAATTCGTCGGCACTCTTGAAGAGCACCTTGTCGTCAAGAATGTCGCTCTTGATGACAACCTCGCCGCGGATGATGTCGAACACATGGATGTCCTCGCCCGGCTGCACCAGGAAGCGGACCACATACTGCTGTCCGTCCTGTATCAGCTCGTCCACCTCGGCCTTGGGCAGCGTGAGCGAGTTGCGCATTTGCAGTCGCGTGGAAGCGTCATACTGGAAGTTCTTCACCTCCTGACGTTTCTTCTCCAGTTCCTCGGGCGTGTCGAAAGCGATGTAGGCCTTGCCCTCGCTGAGCAGCTGGTCCACATATTTCCTGTAGATGGCCCTGCGCTCGCTCTGGCGGTAGGGACCGTGGTCGCCGCCGAAGCTCACACCCTCGTCAAACTTGATGCCGAGCCAGCGGAACGACTCGATGATGTATTCCTCGGCGCCGGGCACAAAGCGGTTGGAGTCGGTGTCCTCAATGCGGAACACCATGTCCCCTTTGTGCTGACGGGCGAACAGATAGTTGTAGAGCGCGGTGCGTACACCGCCGATATGCAAAGGCCCCGTGGGGCTGGGTGCAAAGCGCACCCGGACTTTTCTCTCTGACATTTCTTTCCTTTACTTGATTTCTTCGTTTTTTTCAGTGCAAAAGTAATACAATTTGCCGACATAAGCAAAACAAATCGTGCTTTTTGCCGAAAAATGAGAAGACAACTGTCGAGGGTCAAGAACGAGGATGACAGTTTGCAAATGAAAAACTTAGGCTTTTGTCGAGCAATCTGCCGTTTTTTTATGATAAAAACCTAGGTTTTTTGAGTACGCACTTGATGAACTATCTGGCGCAGTCTGGTAATGGCGTCTGCCGAAACTGATGCAAAGGAATAAATCCTGCGGCGTATGGCGCGAGCCTTTCTGTGTATTTCCGTGCTTTCAGTGTGATAATTTCCCCCGCCTTTCTGTGCATTTCCGTGCTTTCTGTGTGATAATTTCCCCCGCCTTTCTGTGTATTTCCGTGCTTTCAGTGTGATGTTTTCCCCCGCCTTTCTGTGCATTTCCGTGCTTTCTGTGTGATAATTTCCCCCGCCTTTCTGTGTATTTCCGCTTTCAGTGTGATGTCTTAGCCGTGCGAAACGGAGCGATTCCTTCGTTTCATTCGTGGCACTACCGGTCATGGTGTGAGGCGTATGCCCACGCTGAGATGGCTGTTAAGGGGCTTATCCTGGTAATATGTGGTCACCTGCGAGCCGTTGTCGAAGCTGTAGCCCACGCCCGGCTCGGCATAGAGACCGACATTGGGTGTCAGCCGGTATTCCACACCAGCGGCGCCATTCACGGAGAACTGTAGCGGCTTGATGCTGACGCGCTCGTCGCCGTATGAGCCTTTCACCATCTTTTCTGCCATGCCGCCCGCCGATAGGTAGACATGCAGTCGCTGCGACTCCCACAGTGTGTAGACGGCATTGAGCGGGATGCCCACGTAGTGGAGCCGCTGTTTGGCTTCATCGGTTGACGTGGGCGTCTTCGTCGTGATGTCGCTGTTGAGCTGCGTGTAGGCAAGACCCGTTTCCAGGCTCCATCGACTGGAGAGGGGTATGCGCACCAAGGCACCCATGCGGATGGGAGGATGGTGGTGGCTGGTCTGCGTCTGGTTGTGCTTGGCGTCGATATCGGAGGTGTTTGACGTTGTGTCATAATATGAGCCACCATGGATGGTGGCCATGTCGGTGCTGCCTGTCAGCTGGTTCGACATAAAGAGTCTGGCCGTCAGTTTTGGTGCGAGAGACTGGTGGCGGGGCGTCGCTATGGTGGAGGGGTATTGCTGTGCTGCGGGGGCGGGGGAAGGCTGTTGCTGGGCGTCGGGGGCTTTCTGTGGGGGCGTTTCAGGGGCTTCCTGCGTGGTGGAAGGGGCTTCTTCGGGCTTTGCAGCTGCGGGGGAGGGCTGTGAAACGGCTGCCGTTTGTTGCTGTGGCACAGCAACATGCTCGACGGATGGCGAGGATGTGGAGGGGTGATGGATGGCGGTGCTTGCCAGGAGAGAAGGCTCAGAGGGCGTTGCGGCAGAGCCGGTGCTGGCGGCTGGATTGTCGTGGCTGCGGGGCGATGGCACTGGCTGGGTGACGGCAGTCTCGGCAGGCTGCTGTTGCGTGGACAGCATCCAGTAGGCGGCGCCCGTGAGCATCAGCACGCCCACGATGGCTGCTGCGCGCCGTGCCCACAAGGGCACTATGGCCGGTCGGTGGCTGCGCTTGGCCACGGCTTTCTCCAGCTCGTCCCAAGCCATCGGCTGAGCCGGCTGCTCATAGTCGGCCAGTATCTGCCGCATTTGTTGTCTCCATGCTTCTTTCATCGCGGTGGCTTTTGGGTTCTATACTGATTGATCATTCTGGCAAGCTGGTTCTTTGCCTTGCAGAGTTGCGACGACGATGTCTTCTCGCTGATGCCCAGCAACTGGGCTATTTCGCGGTGGCTTTTCTGCTCGAATACATACAGGTTGAATACCGTTCGGTAACCTGTGGGCAGCTGACTCACCATCTGGTGGACCACCTCCGCCGGCATGTCGTCGATGGGCGGGTCGTCGTCTTCGGGTTCGTCGCCGATGTCGCCTTCGATGAGCACTTTTCTGAGCTGTTTTTTCTTCAGCAGCAGGCTCAGTGCCTCGTTGATGAGGATGCGTGTGGCCCATGCCCTCAGCGAGCCGTTGCCCCGGAACTGGAAGTCGTCGATGCGGGTGAACACCTTGATGAGCGTCTCTTGGAGCACGTCCTGCTGGTCGTCGCGGTCGCTGATGTAGCGCGAACACACCGCCTGCATACGACCAGCGTAGAGGGCGTAGAACTGCTGCATTGCCTCCTTTTCGTGGTGGCGAAGGCGCTGGGATAGAAGTTGCTCCGACGTGTTTGCTTCAATAGGCATTGGTGTTTCCTTTTCGCTGAGGAGTAGGCAGAGGGGGTGCCTCTGCCTATGCTGAGTCTGAGGGGAGAGGGGACATCAGCTCTTGCCCGTGTATTGGCCAATGAAGAAGATGGTGCCAGTGGACTTCTCGCTGATGATGTAGAGGAAAGGACGGGTGGCATGGAAGACGGCATGGCCGGGGGATGACGACGCTAGGGCGTTAAGCATGCCAACGGCCGTGACGGCGGCTGCCTCCGTTCCCTCCTCATTGAGCTTGATGCGGGCCGACTGAATCATCGTTCCGATGTAGGTCCGTCGGTTGCAGAAGTCGGGGAACTCGGCCAGTTCTCCGTTGAAGGCCCGCTTCATGCCCAGCTGTTCCATCAGTTCCACGAGTTTGAAGTTGCTTTTTGTCTCAAAGCTGGGCAGCTTCAGGTCGACGATGGCAGGGTATCTTGGCTTCTGTTGATCCCAGTAGTCGGCAGTGAGCGCTGCGGCCACGTCGGCCAGGGTCTTGCCCTTTTCAGGCAGCAGCACGGTCATGGAGAAGGCACCATTGCCGTAGGGCAGCTCCACTGCCTGGAAGATGTCGTTGTCCCTATAGTGGAACTCCGCTTCCTGGTGCATCATCGGTACCTTGGCATCGCAGCCCTCGAAGGATTCGTCGTGGGTGTCTGCCTTGTCGAATTTGCTTGCCCATGAGCCCTTGAAGTAGATGGCATTGAGCAGGTAGCTGACAGCATCGGGGTTGAAAGCATCGGAAGTAAACAGTTCCTCTATCATGTGTTCGGTGTGGTCGCTGGCCCATTGGTTGATGACATCGCGCGTCTTGCCGTCGTGGAAATCGCGCGTCTCGGGCGTGGCATCGTAGAAATCCTGAGCTGTCTTTACGAACGAGGGCTTCAGCGTGTAGGGCTTGTTCGTGAAGATGGTGTTGGAAATCAGCACCTTCGTGAGCTGGTCCATGCGCGGCGCCTCGTGTTGCATCTTCTGGCAGAAAGCGTTGATGGCATCGGGACCAGCCGATCCAAAGCCCAGCACGTCGAGTATTTCCTGCTGCGTCTGGCCGCTGGCGCCGTTGTTGAGCATTCCCAGGGCATAGGTAATGCTGAGGGGCGACAGGATCATACTCTTGTCTTCCTGCGCCTTGCGGAACAGGTTGAAGGCGAAGTCGTTGCTGTTGTGTACGAGTGTTGTCTGCACGTCGGTCAGTTCAATCGGCTTGAACGGGTTGTTTTCCGATGAGATGACATCGGCATCGTCGTTGCTGCTGCAGGCAGCGGTTGCCATGGCGGCGGCCATCAAAAGGGCGATGGTCAGGCCCTGAATCGTTGTTCTCATAACTGTTGCAAATTTAATGGTTTTCTGTAAACGAGAACTAAAGAAAGCGGGAAATACTGCCTCGGCGCTTGTTAAAAGATGTTACACAAAGAAAGATTTCATCGTTTGTGCTGCAAGAATTGTGAGCGATAGTCATTATAAGAATGTGAAAGGACAAAGCAGCAATGACATAATATACTTTTAAGGAGTTGCGGAGAATTTCACAACTACCAAAACATGAATTAATAAAATGGAAATATGAAAAAGAGGTTTTTGAAATGGTACGACCATGTGTTTTCGGCTATGATGGTGATTCTGGGCTTCAGTTCGTGCGATAAGGTTATAGATTCGCCCGCAGAGTATGGCTCGCCCAATATGGAATATCAGCTGAAAGGCACTGTGACAGACGAGGAAAGCGGGAAACCCATCAGGGGTATTCAGGCCAGACGAGTGTGGATAGGCGTGGAAGAAGGCCGTGCCGTTGTCCATCCAGTAGACTCCGTGACGACCGACGATGCGGGCGTTTTTGTCTTTCCCCTTGAACACGCTCCGGCCTACATGGGCTCTGATTATGGTGAGAACATGGCCTTGGTGACGGAGGATGTGGACGGTGAAGACAACGGCGGCCACTACGAGAGCGACACAGTGATGGTGAACAAGCTGGAGATGAAACAGGTGGGCGAAGGCGACGGAAAATGGTATAAGGGAAGGTATGAAATAAGAGCCGACCGAAAGCTGAGGAAAAAGAAATGACGGATTTTTGCGGAAAAGACAGCTAAATATTCGTTATTTCGCCCGCTTATTCGTACTTTTGCAGAGTACTAATCGTGAAGAAAGATGAAACAGACCAAGGTGACACCGCTGGACCTGCGCCATAAGCTGGCACTGGAACTGTGGCGGCTACGCGAGAACAACATACGCGAGGAGCATCCGCTGAGGCAGCTCTTCTGGGAGTGTACGCTCCGTTGCAACCTGCATTGCCGCCACTGTGGCAGCGACTGCAAGGTGAAAATGGAGCAGCAGGACATGCCCAAGGAGGACTTTATGCGTGTGCTCGACAGCGTCGCCGCAAAGACAGACCCCCACAAGGTTTTCGTCGTGGTGACGGGAGGTGAGCCCCTGATGCGCGACGACCTAGAGGAATGCTGTGCTGAGATATACAGGAAGGGCTTCCCATGGGGCATGGTGTGCAACGGACTCTACCTGACCCGACAGCGGTTCGACGGACTGCTGCGAGCCGGACTCCACAGCATCACTATCAGCATGGATGGACTGGAAGAAGACCACAACTGGATGCGAGGCCACAAAGACAGCTTCGCCCGTGTGAGCGAGGCCATCGACATGCTGGTGGGGACAAAGGACATCGTGTGGGACATCGTGACGTGTGTGAACCGACGCAACTATGCCCATCTGGACGAAATCAAGGAGTTTCTCATCGGAAAGGGCGTCACGCGGTGGCGACTGTTCAGCGTGTTCCCCATGGGAAGGGCTGCGAAAGACCCCGAGATGCTGCTGAGCAACGAGGAGTTCCGCGGCATGTTTGAGTTCATCAAGCGCACACGTCTGGAGGGGCGCATACGTGCCGACTACGGCTGTGAGGGCTTTCTGGGCAACTACGAAGGCGAGGTTCGCAACCGTTTCTTCTCCTGCCAAGCGGGCATTACCGTGGGTTCGGTGATGGCCGACGGCAGTATTGCCGCCTGTGCCAGCATCCGCTCCGACTATAATCAGGGGAACATCTACAACGGTGATGACTTCATGGAGGTGTGGGAACAAAAATATCACCCTTACCGCAACCGGGAATGGATGCGCAAGGGCGACTGCGAAACATGTAAATACTGGCGCTACTGCCGAGGCAACGGCATGCACCTCCGCACAGAAGATGGCAGCCTCTTGTTCTGCCACCTGAAGAAACTTTCTAACTGAAAACTGAGAGTTGAGAACTGAGAGGTATGATTACTGACGGGCCAAAGACTACGCAGAAAAACTAATCATACCTCTCAGTTCTCAACTCTCAGTTCTCAGTTGGACGGTTCTCAGTCAGGTCACTCTTTTCTCTCCCTGTACCAGTCCATGTAGCCTACGTAGTGCGCGGCGTTGTCGGTTTGTCCTGGCCGGGCCATCTTGATGAACTTGGCGGGCACGCCTCCCCATATTTCTCCTGCACCGATTTTTGTTCCTTGCAGCACAAGTGCGCCGGCGGCTACGATGGCTCCTTCGCCCACTTCGCAGTTGTCGAGCAGTGTGCTCCCCATTCCGATAAGGGCGTGGTCGTGGATGGTGCAGGCATGTACGGTGGCGTTGTGGCCGATGGTTACATCGCTTCCAATGTTGAGCGGACCAATCTGAAAGGTGGTGTGCAGACAAGCGCCGTCTTGTACGTTCGTACGGTCGCCGATGCGTATGTAGGCCACGTCGCCGCGAACCACCGCGTTAAACCATATTGAGCACTCATCGCCCATCACTACATCGCCAACAATCGTTGCGTTCTCGCTGAAATAGCAGTTCTTGCCCCATTTGGGTGCAAGGCCGTTCACTTCTTTTATCAATGCCATAATATGTCTTTTACTCTCCGTATATTTCCTTTAGTTTCTCGCCTAATGCCTCGCCGCGCAGGTCGCGAGCTATGATGATGCCGTTGGGGTCTATGAGCAGGCTCGCTGGTATGGCGTTGATCTCATAGGTCTTGGCGGCTATTGTGTTCCAGTATTTCAGGTCTGAGAGGTGAACCCAGTTGAGTTCCTTCTCGACGATGGCTTTCTTCCAGGCTTCAGCCGAGCGGTCGAACGACAGGCCCACCACGTTGAAGCCCTTGGCGTGATACTTGTCGTAGTTCTTCTTCACGTTAGGCATTTCGGCCATGCATGGTCCACACCAGCTGGCCCAGAAGTCCACGAGGACGTAGTTGCCCTTTCCGCAGTATTCACTCAGTTTGTGCGGTTTTCCGTCCACGTCGTTCTCCTCAAGGTCGGTGAAGGGTTTGCCGATGATTTGCAGCTTGCGTGCCTCGGCCTCCATCTGCTTGCGCACCTGCTGCACGGCGGGATGCTGGCTGTAAGGGCGGCTCTCGTCGAGCAGTTTGTTGATGGCCTCGGTGTTGCCTGTCTGCTGGTAGACGGGAATCAGGGTGTCGAGGAAGGCAAGGGGAATGAGGTTGTCTTCCTCGCCCACCTTGTTAAGCGTGCTCAGCATCTGTATGCCCAATGCCTGTATCTGTGGCATGAACTGCATGAGAGCGGCCTGACGCTCTTCCTCGCTCTTCGTGGCATCGTTGAGCACGGGCTCTGCTTTCTCGCTGATCATCGTTATCTGCGTTTGCAGCGAGTCGAGTGTGCGGTCGTATTGGTTCAGCTTGGTGTTCTGCGGCGAACCGCTCATCACTGATGTCTTGAAGTTGAACGTCAGTGGCGTTCCGTCGTTGACAAACAGGTGGATTGTCGTGGCGTCATCATGGCCGATGGCCAGGATGGCATCCTTGGGAGCCTGGCCGCTGATGGTGAAGGCTCCGCCCTGCGGCTTCACGCTGTCGAGCGGGGCGCGCCCGTCGTGGCGGTTGTACACGTAGATGGTCTTCACGTCCTGCGGACAAGTGCCCGTCACCTTGTAGCTCACTTGTGCATGGGCAGACAGGGCCACCACGGCGAGCACCAGCAATAGAAACATCTTTCTCATTTCTTTTTCTTCTTTTTCGGTTGCTTTTTCCTAAGCCTCTTTTCCTTCAGAAGCGTTTTGCGTGCAAAGGTAGTGCATTTTCTGCACACGAAAGAATCTTTGCTCCTCTTTTCCCCTTTTTTGTTTCTCTGAGCCCCTCGGTTCCTTTCTGTGTCTTCTGGCTTCAGGGGTCATCAGAAACTGTATGAAAAGGACAGGAAATATGCGTGGGTGAGGGAGCGGTGGTGATTGTCGTAGCGGGTGGTGCCTTTGTAGATGTTGTAGTTGGAGAGGTCGTAGCCAAGGAGCAATGTGCCCGGACCGCTTCGGTAGCCGAGTGCCATGCGGGTGCGCCAGCTGAAGAGGCTTCTGGGGCGTTGCGGAAGTGAGATGACAACGGCGGGTTGTACTTCCAGCAGCAGTCCGTCGCCTTTGTCTTGTGTTTTTTTCAGCCGTATGGCAGGGGTGCGCAGGGTGAGGTGCGGCACGATGTTGAGTTTGATCTCGTGCTCGTCGTCGTAGTCATCGTAATAGTCATCGCTGCGCAGCTCTTCGCGAATGATTTCGCCGAGCAGTCCGCCGTCGCCGTTCTCCCTGTCAAACTGCGCCCCTATCCCGATGTCAGCGTAAGGAAAGACCATGTAGTCATAGTCAAGCTCTATGTTCCATGAGTCATGAGAGGCTCCAAAGCCTATGGCAGCCATGTTGCGGCCTTCTTCCTGTGCCGACACGGTCAGGGCAGTCGCTAAGAGCGTCGAGATGATGAGTCCGTGTTTCATTGTTCTTCTGTTTCTTCAATATTGATGCTCACGTCGAGCGTCTGCTCGATGAGTGCAATGATCTCTTCGAGACTGTCTTTGGCCACGTGGAAGTCTGCGGTGAGTCGTCTTTCGGGATGGTTGCACCTTAAGTTGGCGTGGTAATAGAAGCCGAGGTCGGCGAGGACATCAGTCAGTGGTGTGTCTTCGAAATGCATTTGGCCTGTGGCCCATGCCGTCTGGTTGGGCGAGCCGCTTGGCGCGTGTTCTGGCTGCTGGCGTTTGCCGACGAGGGCTTTTTCGCCAGCGCCGAGAACGATGGCCTGGGTGAGGCCTATGTTTCCAAAGCGGACGCGGCCTTGAGCGACGTAGATGGTGGTCTGCCCCGCCTCTTCGTCTATCTGAAACTGTGTGCCCAGCACGGTGACCTGTGCTATGCTGTTCACCACTGTGAACGGAGTGGCTTCACTATGTGTCACGTTGAAATAGGCATCGCCGGTCAGTCTCACCGAACGCGGCTCTTGCGGGTTGTAGGCCAGTGTGGCGTGGGGGGCGAGAGTGACGTGGGTGCTGTCGGGCAGAGTGATGGTTTTAACCGCATCGTCGGCCGTCAGCTTCACCTCTGCGTTCTCGCGCGTAATATATAAATAGGTGGCGCCGCAGATGAACGCAAGCATGGCGGCGGCAGCCATCCATCGGTAGAACCGCACGGACAGCCCCCCATGTGTCGGCCTGTCATTCTTAAGTCCGACGCGTGCTTTCACGTTGCGAAGTGCCTGCCGCGTGTCCAGCTTACCTGTCTGGTAGTGGTGCAGCACAAATTGTTTCAGTTCTTCTTTCATTTCTCTTCTTTCTTGTCTGTGGTAAGCCATGGGTGTGTGTCGCTCTCTTCTTTCAGGTAGGGCTGTCCGTCCATCACGATGATCTGTATGGTGTCGCTACGTAGAGGCGTGCCCAGCACATCGGTTATCAGGGGCCAGAAATATGCCTTAGCCACGCACACGCCGTCCCTGTTCTCGTGACTGATTTGGTAGTCGTAGAGTGTGGCGATGTCGAGGGTCAGGCTGTCGATGCTTACCCGTGCTGTCGGCGCCAGTTTGTAGATGTGTTCCGCTTGGCCAGGCATGCGAAAGGGCTTAGGCGTATGGAACAACAGACAGTGCCGTCCATTCCATCGGTGCATCTCGTCTCGGTCGGTCATTTGTTCCAAACGGAAGTCAATGGGTTGCAGGGTGGCTACGTTCACCATGCTGATGTCGCTGTCATCGCTGATGAGGTCATCGCCTTCAGCATTCTCTACAAGCAGGCAGAGCTGACGTGTCGTGGTGCTGACGTCCTCCTCAATGACAAGGTCTTCTTCGTTGTTGCATGATGCTGTCAGCAGCAACAACAGAATGATACTCTTATAATTCATGACTTGTCCTTTTTTTGTACTCTTCATCACTCGTTGTCCAGCGCCATCCATTCGCTTTCAGAAGAGTTGCTGGCACCAAGCAGTCCGAAACCGCCACTGATGTTGTGGAGTGTAGGCGACACCAGCGAGAATCCCGCTTGCGCCAGATCGTTGTTCTCCACGTCGTTGAGCGACTTCAGGAAGTGGTAGTATTCGGGTGTCAGCCTGTAGAGCACCACCTGGTATTTGTGCCAAAAGTTGAAGGTGCCTCCGTAGCCAAAACTGTCGGTGTTCAGGTGCAGTGTGTAGGTCTGCCCGTTGATGGTCGCGTCGTTGAAAATGTAGAAGTTGCCGTAGAAGCTGTTCTCGTAGCCGAAGTCGGTGTCGATGTCGGTCAGCGTGTTGAGCAGTGGTTCCTTGGCAGTGTAGATGGTCTTGGTTTCAACTACCGAGTCGCTTATCTCGCAGGTCCATTCGGCCTGTGGATATTGCTCTTTCCAATAGAGGTAGTCGTTGTAGTCATTCGGAATCCATAGCGTCCTGGCTCCGTTCTCGTTCACCAGCTCGCCGTGGGCATCCCCTTTGTAGTGCTTTACCCTCACGGTCACGGCATAGTAGTCCTTGCTCTCTACTGGGTCGGTGAAGGTGGCCGCCAGTTGGTAGTAGTCGCGTGTGCTCATGTAGTCTTCGTCAAACAAACTCACTTTCTGCACACGGTCCAGTCTCACGGGTATGCTCTCGGGCACCACTGCCGATGCTGTCGCGGTGCCATAGCGGGGATGCGTCACCGTCAGTTCTACGCAGTCGCCAGCGTGGTGGGGCGTGTCGGTGTAGAATGTTCCGTCAGCTTTCTGTCCCACTTCTTTGATCTCACCGTTCACCCGATAGCTCACCTGAGCATCGGCCACTGCTCTCATCTTGTTCGTTTCGGCGTGTTTGCCTATGGCCATACTGTTGGTCACGCTGATATAGGTGGTTCCTGTTGTCGATGGCAGACAGTAGACCACCAGTTTCTCGTTGTTGCTGATGTCATCGAGGTCGAAGTCATCGCGGCAACCACTCACTGCCAGCAACATGCACACAAGCAGCATGTACTTTGTGATGTTCGTTTTCCTATTCATAATTCATAACTTATAATTCATAGTTACTAATTACCTTCTTTTGCTCAGAACTTGATGGTGTAGCTGAACGATGGTATCACCGGAATGAATGCCCTGGGTTTCAGCTTGAAGCGCTGCTGATCGGCCAGGTTCACCTCGTCGATCTTTCGTTCACGATACTCAATGTCCACCCAAAGCGGGTTCAGATGGCAGTAGGCGTTGTATACCGAGATGTTCCAGATGCGTTCGTGTCCGTGCTTCGTGGTGTGGTGGAAGTTGAAGCCGATGTCCAATCGGTGGTAGGCCGGCAGGGTGATGTTACTGGGCCGTTCATAGATGAAGGCCGCGTTCGCCTCTTCGCCTGTCAGGTAGCCTTGTCGCTCGAAGGCCTCCACCGAGGCGGGCTTGCCGTCGGGCAGTTCTGGCAGCTGCACATATTGCGTGGGAAAGGTGAGATGGTTGCCTGTGTGATAGGTCCATGCCGCAAACATCTCCGCCTTTTTCCCTATCTGGTAGCGCAGCGAGAGGTTCACCTTGTGGCGGTTGTCAAACTTGTCGTAGTACCATTGGTCGTAGAACTCGTCGAAGCGCCGCTCGTTCCACGACAGCGTGTAGGCCGCATCGAGGCGTAGCCTGTGCCCGTGGTAGGCCGCGTCGACCTCCAGGCCATAGTAGCGTCCTTGTCCGTCCATCACGTGCTTGTCCCACTGTCCGGCTGGCGGCACCAGTCCGGCCCAGCTGTTGTATTGCAGCAGGTGGTGCGACCGTTTGTAGTAGCCTTCTACCGACAGCAGCCACTGTCGATGCGGCTGCCAGTAAGCTCCCATCGCCATCTGGTGTGAGTACATGGGGCGCAGCCGCCCGGTGATGGGCACCCAGTAGTCGGTGGGCAGGTCAATCATGGCGTTGCTGATTTTGTGTACATACTGCGACATCATGGTGTAGGAGGCTTTCACCGAGAGGTTGTCGGCCACCTGGAATTTCAGGGCCAGGCGTGGGTCAGCATGGAAAAACAGGTAGTTGTCCACGCTGAATAGCGACACGTTCAGTCCGCCGTTCATGCTCCATCGGTCTGAGAGTGTCAGCAGGTCTTCGCCGTAGACGGTGGCTTCGTGCACCGTGTGGCGGTTGCGGCCCTTCGTGGTCAGCGTGTCGGCCGTGGAGAAGCTGCTCCACAGGTTGGTCAGTCCCTGTGTCTGTGGGCGAAACACGTGGCATGTGTAGTCGTGGCCGAAGCGGATGTGGTGGCGTGGCGAGGGGCGGTAGTCGAATTCTGTGCGATAGCCGGCGTCGTAGATGGCCGACTGGTAGTGGAAGTCGGTGAGGTAGTGCTCCGTCTGGACCCCGTCCTTGTCGGTGGTACTGTCGTCTTCTCGCGTCTTCAGCTGCGAGTGGTTGTGGGTGTAGACGGCGGTGAAGTTGGCCAGCAGTTGTGGCGTCAGCTGGTAGCGCCAGTTGATGGCGGCGTTGACGTTGCCCCAGCTGAACTTCGTCTCGTTGTGCTCGTCAAAGACTTCGCTGCTTCCGGCATCTTCATGCCAGTCGTTGCGGGTGCGCAGCATGTCGCGGCCCGAATAGACGCTCAGGCTCAGCTGCGAGCGGCGGCTGAACAGGTGCGTCAGCTTCAGGTTGAGGTCGTGGAAGGCATAGCTCAGGCTGATTTTCTCCTCGTCGTTGTAGTGATTGGCTATGGCAAAGGCGGGCCGTGTCAGCAGGTCGAGCCACGAGCGTCGCAGCCCTACGTTGAACGATGTGCCGAAGTCGGTGCCGCGCACCTCGCCCCGTGCCTCGTGCTGCCGGTCGCTTTTCAGCCTGATGGGCCCGTCCATCTGCACCGAGCCGTCAAGCAGCCCTAAGCGGTAGCAGCCGTGCAGGCGTTGCCAGTTGCCGTCGTTGGTGCGCACGTCGGCCACACTCGACAACCTGCCTCCGTAGCGCGCCGGAAAGCCACTCTTGTAGAAGTCTACGTTCTTCACCACATCGGTGTTGAACGACGAGAAGAGTCCCAGCGAGTGGTTGACCTGATAGAGTGGGGTGCCGTCGAGCAGGAACAGGTTCTCGTCGTTGTTGCCTCCGTGCACATACAGCCCCGAGGCCAGCTCGATGCCCTCTTGCACACCCGAGAGCCTTTGCAGGGCCTTCACCACGTCGGGCGAAGAGAATAGTGCAAACTCCGTCTTGATGTCGTTGGCCGAGAGCGACCGCTTGCCCATCTGCGTGCCCACCACGGGCGAGCTCATGTCGGCCGTCACCACCACTTCGTCCATCATCGTACCCTCTTTCAGGACAACGTCGAGCTGTCGGTTGCTGTTCAGGCTGATGCGTTCGCGGTGGGTGTCGTAGCCTATGAACGAGATGCGAAGCTCGTGCGAACCCTCAGGCAACGTGAGCGAGTAGAATCCGTGCTCGTTTGTCATGGTGCCAGTGTGGGTCGTCGCGTCGTAGATGGCGGCGTTGAGCAGTGTCTCGCCGTGCTCGTCGCGCACGTAGCCGCTCACCGTGTGGCGTCGTGCCGTTGGCCTGGGGGTTGCCTTTGTCTGGGTCTTCAGCATCACGTAGGCTCCCTTCACGCTCCATTCGATGTCCGTTCCGCCAAACAGTCGCCGCAGGGCTTCCTTCAGCTGCACACCGCCGACGGCTCCGCCCCGGTGCGGGCGGTCCAGGTTGAGCGATGCATCATAGACAAAGTTCACGTGGTGCTCGTTTTTCACGATTTCCATCTGCTGGCGCAGCGAGCTTTCGGCCTGGGCCGAGGCTCGCTGGCACGGCAGCGTCATCATCGTTACATAAACCACTGCTCGTAGCAGGTCTTTCAGTTTCATGTTCTTCTTTTCTTGGTGGTTTTCCTTTTTTGTCATCAATGCTATGACGTGGAAAACGCATTTCCCCCCATTCCGCATCTCGTTTTTTTTCAGGCCCTCTCCCTTCCGGGTGCATCAGCCCCTTCTCATGCCGTCATCAGCAGCATGGTGTAGAAGTAGTCGTCTTTCTTGCCGCGCAGCGTCTTCAGTGCCTTGCTCATCTGGTGTTCCACGGTCTTTTCGGCTATGCCCATCGTGCGTGCT
Organism: Prevotella sp.; assembly: GCA_017509155.1. Classification (GTDB taxonomy): domain Bacteria; phylum Bacteroidota; class Bacteroidia; order Bacteroidales; family Bacteroidaceae; genus Prevotella. Next base: position 4,106 of record JAFWQE010000173.1, on the reverse strand, counting down.
ATCTCGCTGTATGTCATGCCGTCGCGCTTGGCCCGCAGGAACACCTCGCGGCAGCGTGAGGGCAGTGCGTCGATGGCTGTCCACAGTTCGGCCTCATGCAGCGATCGCTCCTGTGCTTCCTCGTCGCTGATGCTGCCGCTCAGGTCTTGCGGACTTACGTCGCCGTCAATGTCGGCGTGTCTCGCCTTGCGGATGAGGTCAACACACCGGTTGCGCACCATCGCGTAGAGGTAGGCCCTGACGTTGCCCACCGCGGCCCCCTCTTTTTCTTTTTCTATCAGTCCCACAAAGGCGTCCTGCACCACGTCTTCAGCCGTGTCTACGTCTTGAACGTAGTGGAGGGCATAGAGACACAGTGGGCGATAGTGGGCAAGGAAGTGTTCTTCGAGGTTCATTGTCGTGAGAAGAGAAAAACAGATTTCACTGACTCCACGGACCTCATCGTTGAGACATCCGTGCTGTCAGTGAAATCTTTTCTTGTTGCTAAAACAGCTTAGCTTACATCACTCATCGAGTCTGGGTGCCTGCGGGTCTTTTCCCTTTAGGTGGAAATGATAACCGATGGTATCCTTTCAACTCCCAGGCTCCTCGATGAAAGCTTAGAGGTTCGGATTGATCTTGCTCCACTCAGCGATGGGCGGCACGATGTTCAGCGTGACGAGTTCGTCGCGCATCTTGCACAGGTGCTCGTAGCTGGCGTCGAGCTTTGCGTTCTCCTCGGGTGTGCCCTGCGGAACCTCGAAGCTGGCACCGTTCTCGTTCATTGTGGTCTTCATGGCCATCATGATGTGGTCGTACTTGTCGGTCTTCACGTATGTGCCAACGGGGAAGCGGAAAGGCTCTCCACCCATGGCGGCGCGAATCATTTCCACCGACAGGTAGGCCGGGCTCTGGAACGAGCTGCGTCCGCGCAGTTCGATAATCTTGGCACCACCCTTGGTCACGGCGGTCTTCATCTCTTCCCACTCAGCCTCGGGGAACTCGTCGGTGCCGATGATGTCGGTCAGCTTGCGGCCTGCAATGGTCACGTGGCTGCCAAACACGGCCATCTGCTCGCCGTGGCCACCGTATGTGGCGCAACCTTCAATTTCGTTCTGCATCACACCGAACTTCTTGGCCAGTGCACTCTGCAGACGTGTGGTGTCAAGACCTGCCAATGTCGTCACCTGTCCGGGTTTCAGTCCGCTGTAGAGCAGCGTCACCAGACCGGTAAGGTCAGCGGGATTGAAGATGATGACAACGTGCTTCACGTCGGGGCAGAACTTCTTGATGTTCATGCCCAGCTCTTCTGCAATCTTGCAGTTGCCGGCCAGCAGGTCCTCGCGTGTCATGCCTGCCTTACGCGGAGCACCACCGCTCGAGATGATGTACTTCGCACCGCGGAATGCCTCCTCGGCGTTGGTAGTAGCTGTGATCTTCACATCGTCGAAGCCGCTCTGGCGCATCTCCTCAGCCACACCCTCGGGCGAGAATACGTCATAAAGACAGATGTCACTTGTCAGACCCATCATCAGGGCGGTCTGAGCCATGTTTGAACCAATCATACCGGCTGCGCCGACAATGGTCAGTTTTTCGTTTGTTAAAAATGCCATAGTTGATACTTATTTAATATAATGTAATTACACGTTCTGCTGATTGAAACGGCGAGAACTCCTCTCGTCGCGAATGAGTCCGATGAGGGTCCACACACTGCCGATGAACCCGATGACTCCAAGAATAACAAGGAAATAGATAAACTCCATAATGTTAATCGGTTTTGGTTCCACGAAGATACAGGAAGAATCCCCATGAAGTAAACATTGCCACTACCACCGCGCCAACTGAAAACAGGGCAACCTTGTTGAGTTCTAAGTCAATGATGCCCGAAAGGATTACTCCCCCGAACACCAGCTTCGCAATGTCAAGCAGGAAGTCGGCCCCCTTCAGGTATAACTTCCGTCTGCGCGACTTGCTCATGCCACTACCGCTTGTTATCGTCTTTCTGCGCGTGTTCATCACATGGTATCTTCTAACTCGCATGCAAAGTTAGTAAAATTTCGACTATATACAACATTTATTTAAGAATAAATTTGTTATAAAACAATAAAATGCCTATCTTTGTAAAGTCTAAATTACAAAACAACCATGAACAGCGTTATACATGACAGGATGGAAAGGCTCCGCGAGCTGATGCGCCGCGAGCACCTCAGCGCTTTCATCTTTCCTTCCACCGACCCCCATCAGAGTGAATACACGGCCGACCACTGGAAAGGCCGCGAGTTTATCAGTGGTTTCGACGGCTCCGCAGGCACCGCCGTGGTCACCCTCACAGCGGCCGCCTTGTGGACCGATTCGCGCTATTTCATTGCCGCCGGACAGCAGTTGCAGGGCACGGGCTTCGAACTCATGAAAGAGCGCGTCGACGGCACGACCACCTTTGCCGAATGGCTTGGTTCACAGCTCTCCGACACACCGAGCCCCGAGGTCGCCGTCGACGGCATGGTGTGCAGTGCGGCTTTCGTGCAGGCTCTCATAAAAGACCTGCGACAGCATGGCGGCATCACCCTCCGAACCAATCTCGACCCGTTGCGGGAGATATGGACTAACCGGCCGCCCATCCCTCAGAATCCCGTGGTGCGACAGCCTCTTGAGCTGGCTGGAGAGCCCACCCGCGAGAAGCTGCAGCGCATACGAAGGGCCTTGCGACAGCAGCACGCCGACGGCATGCTCATGGCAGCGCTCGACGACATCGCGTGGACACTCAACCTGCGCGGCTCCGACGTCCACTGCAATCCCGTCTTCGTCAGCTACCTGCTCATCTCTTCCTCGCGCGCGATATTATATATTAATAAGGTGAAACTGTCGGCCGACGTCATCGCATACCTCCGCGACGAGGGCGTAGAAGTGGCACCCTACGACGACGTTCGGCAGGGCTTGCGCGACTATTTCGAGTACAATATCCTGCTCGACCCCGACGAAATCAACTACACGCTCTACTGTTCGGCCGTACGCGAGGTGGTGGCCCAGCCGTCGCCCGTGCCCGCCATGAAGGCCGTGAAGAACGAAAGCGAGGTGCGGGGTTTTCATGAGGCGATGCTTCGCGACGGCATCGCCATGACACAGTTCCTCTGCTGGCTGCGTACCGCCGTCGCCAAGGGCGGACAGACGGAAATCTCCGTCAGCCGGAAACTCGAGCAGCTCCGCGCTGCACAGCCGCACTATCGCGGACTCTCGTTCGACACCATCAGTGCCTATCAGGACCACGGCGCCATCGTGCACTATGAGCCTACGCCGGAGTCCGACGTCCCGCTTCGCCCCGAGGGCTTCCTCCTCATCGACAGCGGAGCACAGTATGACGACGGCACCACCGACATCACGCGCACCATCGCCCTCGGACCGCTCACCGAAGAGCAGCGGCGCGTCTACACCCTGGTGCTCAAGGGCCACCTGCGACTGCAGAACCTCTGCTTCCCCGATGGTGCCTGTGGCACGCAGCTCGACGCCATCGCCCGTGAGCCGCTCTGGCGCGAGGGACTCAACTACCTGCACGGCACAGGCCACGGCGTAGGTGCCTACCTCAACGTCCACGAGGGCCCTCACCAGATAAGAATGGAGCATCGCCCCGCGCCACTCCACGCCGGCATGACCGTCACCGACGAACCTGGCATCTATCTCGAGAATCGTTTCGGCGTGCGCATCGAGAACACGCTGCTCATCGTCCCCCACTGCGAGACCGCCATGGGCCGCTTCCTGCGCTTCGAGCCCCTCACCCTTTGCCCCATCGACACCGCGCCCATCCTGCCCAGTCTGCTCACTGCCGAGGAGCGCAAGTGGCTCAACGACTACCACGCCCACGTGTACCGCACCCTCGCCCCCCACCTCTCTGCCGACGAGCGCCAGTGGCTCACCACCGCCTCACAGCCCCTCTGCGGGGCTTCGCCACTAAATAATAAATGATAGATGATAAATGATAAATGACTGAAAGTCACTGACGCCCCCCCCAGTGCCTGCGTCCCCTCTCGCCCAGTGCCTGCGTCCCCTCTCGCCCAGTGCCTGCGGCATTTCTCGTCCCAGTGCCTGCGGCATTTCTCGTCCCAGTGCCTGCGTCCCTTCTCGCCCAGTGCCTG
>JAFWQE010000172.1 GCA_017509155.1 Prevotella sp. | reverse complement strand
TTGGCGGCAGCCATCAAGGCAGGGGCCGACAGCGTCTATTTCGGTATCGGACAGCTGAACATGCGCAGCCATTCGGCTAACCATTTTACCATCGACGACTTGCACGAAATTGCGCAGACGTGCCAGGAGGTGGGCGTGAAGACCTATCTGACCGTGAACACGATTATCTACGATGGTGATATTCCGACCATGCATCAGATAATCGATGCGGCACGCGATGCAGGCATTTCGGCTGTCATTGCATGCGATGTGGCAGTCATGCAGTATTGCATTCAACAGGGCGTGGAGGTGCATCTGTCGACGCAACTGAACATTTCGAACATCGAGGCGCTGAAGTTCTATGCCCAGTTTGCCGATGTTGTGGTGCTGGCACGTGAGCTGACCATCGAACAAGTCAGCGAGATTCATCGCCAAATCGTGGAACAGCAGGTGCGCGGACCACGTGGTGAGCTGGTGCGCATCGAGATGTTCTGCCACGGAGCGTTGTGCATGGCGGTTTCAGGAAAGTGCTATATGAGTCTGCACGATGCCAATCGTTCGGCCAACCGTGGCGAATGTATTCAGATTTGCCGTCGCAGCTACATCCTCACCGATGCCGAGACGGGCAACGAGATTGAAGTGGACAACAAATACCTGATGAGCCCGAAGGACCTGAAGACCATCCGCTTCATCGACAGACTGATGCGAGCCGGTGTGCGGGTGTTCAAGATAGAAGGTCGTGCACGCGGTCCGGAATACGTCTACACCGTCGTCCGCTGCTACAAGGAAGCCATCGAGGCCGTCGTGGCCGATGCCCAAAGACCCACCCCCCTGCCTCTCTTCACCGAAGTCCGCAAGGACGAGTGGGATGAGCGTCTGGCTCGCGTGTTCAACCGTGGCTTCTGGGACGGCTACTATCAGGGTCAGCGGCTTGGAGAATGGAACAAGACGTACGGCTCCTGTGCCACCGAAAGGAAGGTCTACATTGGTCGTGGCGTGAAGTATTTCTCGAAGATTGGCGTGGCCGAGTTCACGGTAGATGCCAACACGTTCAAGGTGGGCGACAAGTTGCTCGTCACTGGGCCCACAACGGGTGTGATGTATCTCACCGCCACTGAGATTCACGACGATGACGGACGTCCCGTCAGCGAGGCTCCCCAAGGCAGTCGCGTAGCCATTCCCGTGAGTGGGAAGATTCGGCCGAGCGACAAGCTCTTTAAGCTGGTGAAGGAAAATGAGTTGATTTGATAAACAAAATGAGTGAAATTGCTCGGCAATTTCACTCATTTTCCTTTTATAAAGCAGTGTTTCTGCAGGTCTATGGCAATGCCCGCCTCAGGCGGGAAATGCAGCAGCATGCTTACTTCACCACAAACTTGCGGCCGTTGTGCACGTAGATGCCCTTGGGGAGCACGGAGGTCACTGAGGAGGCAGAGGACACCGAGACTCTGCGTCCGCTCAGGTCGTAGATGCCGTCGTCGGTCAGACTGCTGCTATTTGCTGTGTTGTTGGCGATGCCGCTGATGCTGGCGTTGATGTAGTCGATGCCGCCTTTGGCGTTGATTTTGCCGTAGCCCCAGCGAATGGGGTTGCTGGATGTGAAGTTGTCGTTGTCAGACGAGTTGGCCATCACTTCCTTCACTTCGTCGAGCGAAAGAGTGGGGGCAGCCTCGAGCCACAGTGCCACGATGCCGGCCACCACGGGGCAGGCCATCGACGTGCCGCTCTCGGCGGTGTAGGCGCCGCCCTGCCAGAGCATGCTTTCGTCGGCATCGTCATCGAAGGCATACTGGCTCATGGCCGACACAATGTTGACGCCCGGTGCGCAGACCGTGGGCTGTGCGACGCCGTTGAACGACTCGCCGTAGCTGGAGAACCAGGCAATGTCGTCGAGCACGAAGGGCTCTTCGTCCTCGTCCTCAGGCTTGGAGGTGTCGGTGGTGGTTCCATCGTAGTCGCGCTGCAGCGTGTTGGTGCAGTAGGCTCCCACGCTGACGACGCGGTCGGTCGAAGTCCAGTCGCCGCCCGAGATGTCGCTGTCGCCGTCTTCGTAGCCTGACAGTCCGAGGTAGTTTCTGCCGCCAAAGCCTGCATAGTCGTCCCAGAGGTCGATTTCGGTGCCGTCCTCGCCGCTGATGATCAGTTCGAAGAGATACATCTGGATCATTCCAGTCGGGTCGGTGCCACCTTCTGCCATGACGCTGACAGCCAGTCGGCCGTCGCCATTGTCACCTGCTGCCAGTGCCACCTCGCCGTCGAAGTATTTGCCCAGCGTGGTGTCGTCGTCGCTCGAAACAATCTGCGACTCCATGTCGCCGCCCAGCGTGGCGGTGACGGGCTCCGACTGCCACACGGTCTTCAGCGATCCTGTTTTGGAAACCGATTTCAGTGTGAGCTGCACGCTCACCTGGCTACCCGTGCGGGTGATGCCCGTCACATTGATCATGTTCATCATTTCGTGAAGTCCCGAATTATCGTCAGTGATGCCCAACATGAGCGTCTTCACCGATTTCTTGGCCGACGTGAACTTCTGGTAGAGGTGGATGGGATAGCCACCCTCGTTGCCTGCCGAGAACACGGGGATGAGGCTCTCCGAGGCAGCCTCGATGGCCTGAGTGACGCTGCTCGAACCGTCGTGGGCTCCGGCGTGGCTGTTCAGGCTGGCGCTCAGCACGGTGGGTTGGTCGCTCTGGTTGGCATAGGCCACGGCAAAGGCGATGGCTTCCTCGATGGCGTCTTCTTCATCGTCATAGAGGTCCTCGTCGAAGTATCCTGCGGGAATGAGCACCAGGTCGGCGTCGGGTGCCATACCGCCAAATCCCTGCGGCGAGAGGGTGCCTGCAGCAATGGCTGCGGTGTGGGTGCCGTGGTATTCACCGCTCATGTCGGTGGTCAGACTGGCAATGAGCTCCGGCGTGTCGAACACCGAGCCGGGGAAGGTGTAGTCGCCGGCCTCGGGGTCGCTCACGCTGAACTTGCGGCCCTCGTCGCTGTTGTTCAGATAGACACACTTGATGCGGCTGCGGCCCTGGCTGTCCTTGAAGGCCGGGTGCTGGAAGTCGATGCCTGCGTCGATGAGGCAGATGTTCACGCCCTTGCCCGAGTAGAGGGTGGCGCCTTCGGGCAGCGTTGGGCCGTTCAGCAGGCTGACGCCCGTGGCCTGGCGGGCCTTGTCGGTCTTCAGCCGGCCCTTGTGGCCCGAGTCGATGCGCAGCACGCCCTTGATGCGCTCCAGTGCGGGCACGCTGTCGGCGGGAATGTTCACGGTGGCCTGCCGGCCCAGCTTCGTGCGCACCACGGCGCCGGCAGCCTTCATCTGGCGGAAGGTCTGGGCAGCATTTTCGGCTGAAACCTTCACCACGAGCATCACCTTCTTTCCGCCCTCAGTGGGAGCCAGCTGACGGCCGCCGTGAGTGGTGTGGGTCTTTTGTTTCGCAATGCTGATTTGTGCCTGCGGGGTCAGCTTCCCCTGAGCCATTGCCACCAAGGCAACGGCCAGCATGAACCAAAGAGAAAGTATTTTTTTCATAGTTTTTACTTATAAGATGAAATAATGATTGCAGTTTTTCTCCAGCGCCTCGCTTACCAGTCTTCGTCGTCGTTGCCCACGATGCCGTTCTTCAGGGCTTCCTCCACCTTGTCGATGATAGCGTTGGAGTAGGCGTGGGTCATGACGAGCGCCTTGGCACAGGTGCGCTTCTTCGAATCTTTCTCCACGAAGGGGTAGTGGTGGGCAATCTCCCATTGTTCGTCGTAGAGATAGGCGTTGGTCTTGTCGTCCTTCTTGCGCTTTGAGTCGCCATAGGTTCGCTCGTCGGCCGCCATGGCACTGAGCCATCCACCGCTGATATCGGCCATGACATCGTAGGTCTGCACGGTGTAGGTCACTCGCACGCGCCCTTCCTTGATGTCGATTCTGATGACGGGCGTGATGCTGACCGAGTACTTGTTAATGGTGCCCGTGTGCTGGGCGATGGCGGGAATGGTCGACGAGATGATGATGCAGCCGGCCTCTTTGTCGTTGAGCGTGATGGCCTGGTTGTCCTTGAAGGTGGCGGTGGCCCAGTAGTTCAGCGTCAGGTAGATTTGTTCCTTGGTCTTTCCCGGTGCCTCGATGACCTGCTGATAGGTGAGCGATTCGTTCTTGTCGAGCGTCAGATTGCTTGCAATGTTGGCTGCTGCGTCGAGCCATTTGTCGCCATAACGCTGCTTGGCATACTTTTCCAGGTCGGCAGTCTTCATGACTTGTGCCTGCACACCCATTGCGCCGCAGAAAATGAGGATGGCGGCCAGCACCCATAACTTAGTCTTTCTCATTTTTTTCTTTTTTTGTTATTACTCTTTTTTCGTGATTTCATCACCAATAAAGAAAACGAAACGCTTTCTCCCCCCCCTGCTTTTGCCGGGCGGAGAAAGCGTAGGATGAAATTCTTGCTGCAGTCAGCGATTACTCGCCGTAAACGCGGGTGGTGTGCTTGATGAAGAGACCGCCGAGCACAGCCTGATCGATGTACTCCACCTGAGTCACCTTCTGAATGCCACCGTTGGCAGCAGCCTGCTTGATATTGTTCTGCTCTCCCTTCGAAGACCAGAGACCGAGGATGTAGGTTGATGTGGCCTCGCCCACCTTCTGGCCGATAGGAGCCTTTTCTGCCAGGGCAGCACCGCTGTTAATCGTTGCACAACTTGTCAGCATGCTGACTGTGAGAGCTGCGGAAGCAGCAAATATCAAAACTTTATTCTTCATAATGATAAATGTTTTAAACACTGGCAAAGATACAACAATTTTTTTATAATTATGCAATACGCATAGGTGTTTTCGGCTATTTAACAATTTTTTATCCCTTACCTGGCGTCTTCGAGGTCTTCAATCTGGTCGAGAATCTCCTGATACTGGCGCTGCGTCTTGAAGTGCAGGCGGAAGCCGATGATGGCGCCGATGATGCCGCCTACGATGCCGGCATAGATGAGTCCCTGTCCCTCGTAGCCGCCCTGCTGGTAGCCTTCGTAGAAGAACCATCCGAGCCAGGCGAGCAGCAGCGGGATGCTGAAGAGCAGCCACTGGTTCTCGAACTTCTTGGCGCGGGCCATGCGGCGGCGCACTTCCAGCAGGTCGTTGTTCATGATGTTGCTATTGCGCACGGCACTGCTGTTGTAGAACGTGGCGCCGGCGCAGACGAGCATGAACACGCTGGTGGCAATCCAGAAGGGCACGGAGAAACCGCTAAGCATGACGAAAGCCCAGTAGCCATAGGGCACCATGAGCACGGCGACGGCTATGAGAATCCAGTAGCGGCGGCTGATGCTGCTGGCCGTCTTCTTCATCGACTGACGGATAATTCGGTCGTTCACAATCTCCTGCTTCTCCAGCTTCTTCTTCAGGGTTTCCATCTGCTGGCGCATGCTGTCCAGTTCGAAATCGTTCATTGTTTCCATAATTTTGTTGTTGTTTTAAGTTACGTTTTACTTCTTTACCGTTTTCCCTTTTACTTTTCACCTTGCTTAAGCTGCTCTCTGATTCTGTAAAGGCGTACGCCTACATTCTTTGCCGAGATGCCAACAATCTGACCAATCTCGTCGTAAGGAAGGTTTTCAAGCCAAAGCAGCACGATAGCGCGGTCGAAAGGCTGCAGGAGCGATATGCGCTTGTGGAGCAGGGCAACCTGACGGGTGTCGGTATCGTCGTCTTCAAAGAGGTTAATGTCCATGGAGAGGCGGGCCGTAGCTTGGCGACGCTTCTTCCGGTCAAGTGAAATACAGGTATTGAGAGCCACGCGATACACCCAAGTACGGATGTCGCTGCGGCCTTCGAAGCCCTCGAAGCCTTTCCACAGGTTCACTAGTACTTCCTGGAAAAGGTCGTTGACCTCGTCGGCATCTTTCGAGAACATATAGCACACGGTGTAGATGGTGCTACGCTGTTCTTTCACGGTCTTTGCAAATAGTTGTTCTAACTTGTTCATTGTCTTTTTTATTCAATGTTTTTACTCGTTAGACGAACTTGGGTAACGAAAAACTACACAAAAAAATGATTTTTTTGGAAAGAATATTGTCAGTCGTCTTACGGCAACGTTGGCAACGTGATGGGGAAGAGTGGATTGTCGGTGTGGTCTTCGTAGATTTTCTCAACGAGAAGGCGCACGATTTCGGGACGGCTGGCGGCGAGATCGTTGTCTTCATGGGGGTCGTCGGCCAGGTTATAAAGTGCCGGTCGGCCACTCTTCACAACCAGTTTCCAGTCGCCTTGGCGTACACCCAGCATGTCGGTCTCGTGGAATTCCCAGTAGAGGTGGTCGTGTTGCCGCTGCCTACCCTTGCCTATGAGGGTGGGAAGGATACTGATACCGTCGCAACGGACTGCTTTACGGTTCGCAAACCTATGGTTTACGAGCTGTCCCTGCTTCAGTCGCAGGTCGTAAAGCGGCAGTCGGTGGATGCCGGCGATGTCACAAAACGTGGGCAACAGGTCGTAGAAGGCAAAGGGTTGGTCGCTCTTGCTGCCCGCACTGATATGGCCTGGCCATCGTACTATGAACGGAATGCGGATGCCACCCTCATGGGTACTGCGCTTCAGGCCTCGGAACTTTCCGTCGTGGTTGAAGTATGCGGGGTCGGCACCACCTTCTTCGTGGGGTCCGTTGTCGCTGGTGAAGATGAGGACGGTGTTCTCGGCCAGCCCGCATTCCTCAAGAAGTTGCATGATTTCACCCACTTGGGCATCCAATCGCGTAATCATGGCAGCAAACTGTGCATGGGCTTCGGGTGTCGGATTGTAGCGTGAAGGGTTGTCGCCGCGGTATTCGCGCTCCGGAAGCAGTCGTCCACGGAAGGCTTGCAGCAGGGAGTCGTCGGGCTGACGAAGTTCTGCATGTGGCAACGTGTAGGTAAAGATGCCAAGGAAGGGTTCGTCGGGCTTCTGTTCGCGCAGCCATGCCAGTGCATGTTGGTGGATGAGGTCGGCACTGTACTGCTGGCGGTTGCCATAGTCATCGCCGTACATGGCGTGTCGGATGTTTTGTTCCAGCACTTCACGCACTACGCAGGTGTCACCATGCGAACGGCTGTAGCGATGGAGGAAGTTAGGAAAGTAGAGGTGGGCTTGAAACTGGCAGATGTAGCCATAGAATTCGTCTATACCACGGCGATCGGGCGTGGAAACACTGCCTTCGTAGCCGCCAGCCCACTTGCCGAACATTCCTGTGTGGTAGCCTGCGGCCTTGAACACTTCAGGCAGGATGGCTACGGCAGTGTCGTAAGGCTCTTGTCCCACAACGGCATAGTCCACATTCTGCCCATAGGTCACGCGTCCACTCCAATATTCGCGATTGCCACGCACATGGGTATGGCCCGAATGTTGGCCCGTCATCAGGCAGGCACGCGACGGTGCCGACACAGGACTGCCTGCGTAGGCTGACGTCATGAGCATGCCCTGCGAGGCCAATAGGTCGATGTTAGGCGTCCGGAAGTGCTGTTGCCCGTAGCACGACAGGTCGCCATAGCCCATGTCATCACACATGATGTAGAGGATGTTGGGCCGCTCTGCAGCCTGGACAGGTATGGCAAACAGCGGAAGTAGTGGCAATAGTGCCGAGGAGTGGCGGTGGGAGAATTGTTTCATTCGTTCATTGGCAAAGATTAAATAACGGATTGAGGCGCCGCTTTCGATTGCAAAAATACATTTTTTCCCTTATTTCGCCTCATAATCAGTGTTAATTCTTCGTTTCGTGTGCTTTCTTCATGAATAAAATCACTATCTTTGCAGCCGAAAACGGAAAAAGATAGGAACAATGAAGACGATCAACGAATTGCAAGACGAGATCATTGAGGAGTTTGAAGGCTTCGACGACTGGATGGACAAGTACCAGATGCTCATCGACTTGGGCGGCGATCTGGAACCGTTGCCAGATGAATATAAGACCGAACAGAACCTGATAGACGGCTGTCAGAGCCGTGTGTGGGTGCAATGCGACATGGTGCCAGCCCCAGAGACCACGGGCGAAGGCGCTGAGTCGGGTGTTCTGCATCTGCAGGCCGATAGCGATGCTCTCATTGTGAAGGGCATTGTGGCGCTGTTGTTGCGGGTGCTCTCTGACCACACCCCAAGGGAAATCCTTGATGCCGACCTCTACTTCATCGAGCGCATTGGCTTGCGCGAGCATCTTTCGCCCACTCGCTCGAATGGATTGCTGGCTATGGTACGCCAGATACGTGCCTATGCACTTGCCTATTCACGCTCTTGAATGTCATTGTCATGCGAAAATTAAGCGTATTGGAAATGAATCGCCTCTCGGTGGAGGAGTTCCACGAGGCAGAGAAGATGCCACTCGTGGTCGTTCTCGACGATGTGCGGTCGCTTTATAATGTGGGTTCGGTGTTCCGAACCTGTGATGCCTTCCGCGTGGAAGCCATCTATCTTTGCGGCATCACAGCCACTCCGCCTCACAACGAGATTCATAAGACTGCGCTCGGTGCCGAGGAATCAGTTGATTGGCGTTATTTCCAAACGGCCGATGAGGCTGTTGAGGAGCTGAAACGGCAGGGTTACTACACTTATGCCGTTGAACAGGCTGAGGGAAGCACTAAGTTGCAAACCCTCCCTGCAGGATGGGATGGGGAAAAGGGCATCCCTCGCTTCGCTGTCGTCTTGGGTAATGAGGTGAAAGGCGTTCATCAGAGCGTGGTGGATGCGTGCGACGACTGTCTGGAAATACCTCAGTTTGGAACGAAGCACTCCATGAATGTCGCCGTTACGGCAGGGATTGTTATTTGGGAATTTGCACGTCGGTTGCTACTCAACGATTGATGAGCTGCAAAAGGCGGTCTGCTATCTGACTTGGATGGATGGTGGTCAGGCAGGCATAGTCGCCGCGATGGCATGCCTTCTTGCCATAGATGGAGCATGGGCGGCATGGAAGGTCCACTTGAATGGCGTTGTCCAACGATTGGTTCCAACCCATGAAGCCGGCAAAGGGATGTGTGGCACCCCATACGCTTACCACGGGAATGCCTACTAACGATGCCAGGTGCATGTTGGCAGAGTCCATGGTGAGCATGGCATCGAGCTGACTCATCAGCGCCAGTTCCTGTTGCAGTCCGCCCAACTGGCCGGAAGCGTTCACGCAGAACGGCCATTTGGCGGCCCAGTCATTGAACTGTTGCTGCTCTGTCTTGCCTGCACCAAAGAAGAAAATGCGTAGGTTGTCTTGTTCTCCCAATCGTTCCACCACTTTCTCCATGAGTTCCACGGGGTAGATCTTTCCGTGATGGGCTGCAAAAGGTGCGATTCCCACCCAGCGTTCGCCTGGTTTTTTGCCAGTCATGCAGGCTGGTAGTTGTGAAAGGTCTGGTGGAGTGGTATCGTAGATGCTGCTGAAACGAATGTCAATGGGATAGCCCAGCCGACGGAACACATCGGCATAGTTCTCAAACGACGTGGGTTGCTGCATCAGACGCTTGTCCGATTGTGAGGTGAGTTGCCGCTTTCCGTGCTTATGCTTGTTGATATGCTCCACGCGGTTGCGCCCAAGGTTGAAGCGCATGCGCAGATATTTTGACCGCAACGTGTCGTGAAGGTCGGCCACAGACGTAAAGTTTTTGGCCGAAAGACGGCGGTAGAGGGCATTCAAACCCTTCACACCCCGATATTCGCCTTTCAGGTCGGCCTCCATAAATCCCACGTTGGGAGCCAGATTCTCAAAAAAGGTACGCGCATAAGGACGACTGAGCACGGTAATCCTAACGTGCGGATATTGCTCAGCGAGCGACTTAACCACGGGTACCATCATGGCTACGTCGCCAAGGGCCGAGAAGCGGATGATGAGGATATGCTCTGTTTTCACGCTGTTACCTCGTTACCTGTTACTTTGCAGCCTTATGACCTTGGTAAAGCACTGGATTGGTGGACGGGTCGTTGTACATCTTCATCTGGCGGTAGACCTTCATGTACTTGCGTCCAGCTTCAATGTCGGCCAAAAGCTGGTCGATAGCTGTCGAAAGGTCTACTTGCTGCTCCAAAAGCACATCCAGTTTCTGCTGACATTTCTGACGATGCTCTTCCGAAGCATCGGTACGCTCCACCTGTTCGCGCATATGGTAGATCTTCAGAGCCAGGATGCTCAAGCGGTCGATGGCCCATGCCGGACTCTCTGTGTTGATGGTTGCATCGGGCAGGGGGCGTACTTCACTGTAAAGCTGACGGAAATAGGAGTCAATCTGCTCTACCAAGTCGGTACGGTCTTGATTGGAACGGTCGATGCGGCGCTTCAGCTGCAAGGCTTCCACGGGATTGATGTGCGGATCGCGTATGATGTCCTCGTAATGCCACTGCACTGTGTCTATCCAACACTTCAGATAGAGTCGGTTTTCAATAGAGTCTTTAGCATATGGATTACTGATAGGGATGTCAACGTTGTCCTTTACGTGATAGTCGCGAATGGCATGCGAGAATATCTCGTTGGAAAGCTGTGTGAATGTCGTCATAGCGGTAGTTTTTTGTTATTACGTTCTTATGGTAATTATTTCGTTTGCAAATATAACTATTTATTTTTAATATTACAAAGGAAAACTTCCATTTTTATAAGAGGCACCTTGAAAAAGGGCTTATTTTTTGCACAATGCACCCCTCTTTGTGCAGCAGAAAGTGCTTTTTTTAGGAAAATATTTGCGCAATTGAATAAAAATTTGTTCCTTTGCACCCGATTTTAAGTACGAAAGTAATTTATAAACATTTTAAAATTAGAAGATTATGTCAGAAATTGAAAGCAAAGTACAGGCTATTATCGTAGACAAACTCGGTGTTGACGAAGCAGAAGTTAAGCCCGAAGCAAGTTTCACAAACGACCTTGGTGCCGATTCTCTGGATACAGTTGAGCTCATCATGGAGTTCGAGAAGGAATTCGGAATTTCTATCCCCGACGACAAGGCTGAGAAAATTGCCACCGTTGGCGACGCTATCGCTTACATTGAGGAGAACGCTAAATAATATTGTTTAGTTAGAAGTTAGGAGTTAGGAGTTAGGAGTTGATTGACAACTCACTGTTGCAACAGTAAAAACTTCTAACTCCTAATTCTAATTATCTAACCTTATCATATGGAACTGAAAAGAGTAGTGGTAACAGGCATCGGAGCCGTCACCCCTGTAGGTAATTCTGCCGAGGAAACATGGCAGAACCTCTTGGCTGGCGTCAGCGGTGCTGCACCTATTACACAATTTGACAGCTCTAAGTGCAAGACCCACTTCGCCTGCGAAATCAAAGACCTGAACATCAATGACTGGCTCGATCGTAAAGAATCGCGAAAGATTGATCGCTATACGCAGATTGCCATGATTTCGGCCATTCAGGCCGTGCGTGACAGTGGAATGGACTTGGATACTATCGATAAGAACCGCATTGGCGTCGTCTATGGTGTAGGTATTGGCGGCATCCGTACGTTCGAAAATGAAGTTGTCTACTACGGACAGCATATCGACGACGGCCCCAAATTCTCGCCTTTCTTCATTCCGAAGATGATCAGCGACATCGCTGCCGGTCACATCTCCATTTACTTCGGATTCCACGGACCTAACTTTGCCACAACAAGTGCATGCGCTTCGTCGAGCAACGCTCTTGCCGACGCATTCAACCTCATCCGCCTGGGTAAGGCAAACGCCATCCTCGCTGGTGGTGCTGAGAGCGCTATTTGCATGTGCGGCGTAGGTGGGTTCAACGCCATGCACGCCCTCTCCACACGCAATGACGATCCCGCCGGCGCATCCCGCCCCTTCAGCGCTTCGCGCGATGGTTTCATCATGGCCGAAGGTGCCGGATGCCTCATTCTCGAAGAGCTTGAGCATGCCAAGGCACGCGGCGCAAAGATCTATGCAGAGATGGTGGGCGAAGGACTTAGTGGCGATGCCTATCACATCACCGCTAGCCACCCCGAAGGACTCGGTGCAAAACTGGTCATGGAGGCAGCTCTCGACGATGCCGGACTGAAGCCGGAAGACATCGACTACATCAACGTTCATGGCACTAGCACCCATGTTGGCGACATCTCCGAGGTGAAAGCCATCAAGGATGTTTTTGGCGATGCAGCTTATAAGCTCAACATCTCGTCCACCAAGTCCATGACAGGCCATCTGCTCGGTGCAGCCGGTGCAGTGGAGGCCATGGTGGCAGTGCTCGCCGTTCAAAACGACATTGTGCCGCCAACCATCAACCATGCCGACGACGATCGCGATCCAGAAATCGATTACAACCTTAACTTCACCTTCAACAAGGCTCAGAAGCGCGAGGTGCGTGCTGCCATCAGCAACACGTTTGGTTTCGGCGGTCACAACGCATGCGTAGTATTTAAGAAGTATGCTGAGTAATTTTCTCAACCGCATAAAGCTCCCTTTCCGCAAGGAAAAGGAGCTTTACGTGTCTTTACGCCAAATCATCGGGTTCTATCCCCGCGACATCGAGCTTTATAAGACAGCTCTGCTGCACAAGAGCATTGCTAGACGCAACGACAAGGGAAAACCTGTCAACAACGAACGATTAGAATTCCTGGGCGACGCCATCCTTGATGCCGTCGTTGGTGATATTGTGTTCCAGCATTTCCCAGGCAAACGCGAAGGATTCCTTACAAACACCCGCTCGAAACTCGTACAACGCGAGACGCTTGGCCGTTTGGCCAAGGAGATGGGCATCAATGACCTTATCGTTTCGGCAAGTCGCAACCAAAGTCATAACAGCTACATGGGTGGCAACGCCTTTGAGGCACTTGTTGGTGCCATTTATCTTGACCGTGGTTACGATGCTTGCATGCGCTTTATGCAGAAGCGCATCCTCAGTCAGCTCATCAACATCGATAAGGTGGCTTATAAAGAGGTTAATTTCAAGTCGAAACTCTTGGAATGGACACAGAAGAACCGTGTGCGCATGGAGTTCCAACTGCTTCAGCAGAAGAAGGACGAAAATGGCAGCCCTGTGTTCGCTTATCAGGTGGTCATCGAAGGCATCAAGGGTGCTAGCGCTACTGGTTACAGCAAGAAAGAGAGCCAGCAAACAGCATCGAAGCTGACGTTGGAGATGCTTCGTAAGCAGCCACAGTTCATCGACGCAGTCTTTGCAGCAAAGACCGATCGTACCAAGATGGAGGAAGAACCTACCATGGCAGTGCCCTCTACCGAAGAGTCGCAGGATTTCTTTGTCAATCCAGAACCCGTGGGGCCCGCTCGTGAAGCAGCACAGCCCCTGCGCGAATCTGTACAGCCGGTGCATGAAGCCAAACCACTTGTGCGCGAAGCCGTTCAGCCTGTGAGTGAAGCCATTCAGCCTGTGCGTGAAGCAAAACAACCTGTTCGTGAGTCAGCCCAACCTGTACGTGAGCCAGAACCTAATCAGTCATCGCTCTCCAACCAGAAGCAGCGTCGTACTGATACGAAGGAACAGAGGTTGGAATCTGACAATCGTCCTATGAAGCAGCAACAGCCATCTGCACCCAAGCAACAGTCTTCTGCACCCCAGAAGCAGGAAGAGAAAGCTGCTGAAAAAGAAGCACCGAAAGCCGCCAAGCCTGCCAAGAAAGCCAATGCGGCCAAGCAAAAGAATGTGAAGGAGACGAACAAAGCAGAGGAGAAGCCTGCAAAGGAATCTGCAAAGGAGCAGAAACCATCGAAGAAAGGCAAGACAACGACAACGAAACCTTCTGCAGAAGAACCGCAAAAGGGCAAGGATCCTGCTCAGCAACCGCAGGAAGCAACTGCTCAAGGCAAACCGTCGAAGGCAAAGAAAGAACCGAAGCCAAAGCGCCAACCCAAGACAAAGGCTGCAAAGGAAGAGCGCCCGCAAGCACAGGCAGATGCTCCATCGCCTAAGGTGCCTGTCCAAAACCATGAGCAGGACGACGAGTTCGACCTCAGCGATATTTCTGCCCGCCAGCAGTCGCGTGAGGAGATCATCGCAGCTGCCGAAGCCGCTGCTTTCGCTGCCATGGAGGCTGAACAGCAGTAGGGAAATCCTCCCTCCTCATGGAAGAATGATGAAACACTTGAACGAGAAAAATCAGTGTTTCATCATTTTTTTTGTTTTTTTTGTCACAAACCAGCACTTCGTGTGTATTACATATAGAAACCAAACCGAAATACCAATATGACAACAATGAACAAAAAACTTCATGTCAGCTTCCTGCTGATGCTCGCGTTAATCCTTTGTGTTGCTACCTGCCGTGCTGCCGGCACACGAAAGACCACCAACTATTCGTTCAGCGGCTTTACTAGCATCAGTGCCAGTGGTAGCGTGCACGTCGTCATTATGCAGGGGTCTGTTAGCAGTGTGAGAGTAGTGGAAAGTCCTAACCCTGATGTCGTGACAATTGTCGATCAGCAGGGCAGCCGACTGAAAGTCTATACTAAGATTTTGAAGAAGAAAGTCAGGATGAAAAGTGGCGAAGAGCCCATTGCTTACGTTACTCTCCCGCATCTCACTGCCATTGAGGCAAGCGGTGCCGTACACATGAAATTGGACAACATGAAGACGCATGATCTGTCCATTACTCTCTCTGGAGCCTCCAACATGCAGGGTGAAGACCTGAAGAGCGACAACCTACGCATCAACTGCAGCGGTGCATCGGCCATGGCGATGGGGCGCATGGAGTGCCAGAAACTTCATGCAACCTGTACGGGTG
>JAFWQE010000171.1 GCA_017509155.1 Prevotella sp. | reverse complement strand
CGATAGTGCTGAAGGCTCTCTTTTCGTCAGTTTACAGGGGTTGGAAGTATTGTCTGAACTTCTGTAACTCCTGAACTCCTGAACTCCATCAACTTGCGAAAGTTGAGTCATTTATCTAACCATCCATTTCTCTGCAGAACCCCTCCCTTGGGGAGGGGCAGGGGTGGGTTTATCAATAGCCGGGATTCTGCCAGGCGGCTTTCTGCTCAGCCGTCAGGTCGGAACCGTCCTCGTTCTTCAGACCGTCGATAAACGACTGCGGGATGGGACGATAGAGGTGGCGGTCCTGAACGGCCTGTGCCTCGGTGTTGAATGCCTTGGCGCGCTGCACGAGGGTCTTTGTGCGCGACAGGGTTTCCCAGCGCTGCCACTCACCGATGAGCTCACGCGTGCGCTCGTTCAGGATGAACTGGATGGCGCGTTCCTTCTGTCCGCTCACGCCCAGCTTGGCAAGAATGGCCTCGTCTTCTGCTGGCAGGTTGTCCCAGGTCCAGTTGGTCAGGTTCGACGCCTCTGTCGTAACGGGCTGCTGCGGGTTAGACAGATAGTAGGTGTTCATCCAGAGATTCGAGTTCTTGTACATCGTGGCGGCGTTGCCGGTGTTCAGCGCGTTGCTCTCGAAGGCCTTCGAACCGTCCACATAGTACGAGCGGTTCTCACCCTGCTTCCACTGTGCACGGGCGCGAATCACGTCGATGTCTTTCTTGGCCGAGGCAAAGTCGCCCAGACGGGCATAGCACTCTGCGCGCACCAGATAGGTCTCACCCAGGCGGGCCATGATGACATCGCGGAACGAGTCGCCCTTCTCTGCCTGACGTGTGCCGTCTACGGTCTTGTTGATGCCTGCGAAGAAGTTGCTGTACTTATATCCGGGCGTCATGAACGTGGGTGCCACATACTGGCCGTTCTGATAGAGCACCGAGGCATTGGGAATCCACTGTCCGGGCGTCGAGGTCAGCTCACCCGAGGTAGGCGTCTGGCGCTTTCCGTCGCGCCATTCCGGCAGACGGCCGGCGTCGTCCTTGAAGGTCGGGCCCTGCTTGTTGGCGCCAAAGGTGTAGCCGTCGTAGGTGTGGTCGTCCTTGCTGTTCAGGATCATCACGATGCCGGGGTCGCCCAGTTCAACGCCCTTGTCCTTCTCGGCCAGGTTGTTGATGCCAAAGACGGTCTTGAAGGTCTTCCACAGACGGGCGTCGTTCACGTGGTCGTAGGCAGCGTAGGTGTATTCCGTGGGACGGCAGCGCTGGAAGTCCATGTCGCCAATCCACACACCGCGCTTCACCCATCCGTTGGAGAAGTTGGAGAACTGCGGGCAGAAGTAGTTGTACGTGCGGTTGCCGAAGCGGCCGATCGTTGAGCTCGAGTTGTTGAAGCCTGCTGCCATCAGGATTTCGTCCTGCTGCTCCGTGGCGCAGTCTACGCCCGTCCAGTTGGCATAGAGGTCACTGTAGTTGGGTGAGAGCGAACGGGCGTTGATGGCGTAGGTGCAGGCTTCGATGGCTTCCTTCAGGTCAGCCTCCTTGGTGGCGCTGTTGAAGGCGTCGCAGCGTTCAGAAGCCCTGAACAGCAAAGCCTTGGCCAGGAAGTGGGCGGCCGTCGCCTTCGTCCAGGTAATGCCCTTTCCGTAGGTGAACTCCTCGCCCTTGAACAGCTGGTAGGCCTGGCGCAGGTCGCTGATGACCTGCTCCCAGCACTCCGCCTCTGAGGCGCGGGTGAAATTGCGAACCACACCCGTTGCCGGGGTCAGCTGCAGCACCACGCCGCCATACTGGGCCGTCAGACGGTAGTAGTTGTATCCGCGAAGGAAGTAGGCGTGGGCCAGACAGCGGTTCCTCACCTCGGCATCCTTGATGATGTCGGCCTTCGCAATGATGGTGTTGCACGAGGCAATGCCGTAGTACACCTCGTCCCACAGCGCCTGAGGCTGAGGACAGTTGCGGTTCGTGCCCTGAATCGATGGACCGAAACGAGAGTCGTACTCGTTCCATGCGTCCGACGTCAGGTCGTTGCCGCTGGTGAACTCATCGGTGCCATAGAGCGTGATGCCGTAAGCCCATTCGTAGCCGAAGTGCCAGCGGATGTTGCCGTAGAGCGACACAGCCAGAGATTCCAGACCTTCTTCCGTGTCAAAGTAATCGGTGGAATACTTCGTGGTCAGTTCCTCATCGAGGAAATCGCTGGAGCATGAGCTCACACCAACCGTCAGCGTCGCTGCCAGCAGACCACCTATCATATATCTATTGTATTTCATATCTTTTCCAATTTACAATCGTTGTTCTATATAACTTATCACTTATCACTTATAACTTATAACTTAAAACATCCCCTCGGGGACTTGGGTGCTTCTCACCTCCCTTTTCTCCCTCCCTAAACAGGGAGGGCCGGGGAGGGTCTCCTATCACTTATCAGAATCCGACTTCTAAGCCGAATACGAAGCTACGGTTGAAGTAAGTGCGCCCTGTGTCGAGGTCGAAGCCGTTCACGCTCTGCTTCAGGCTGAACGGGTTGATGACCTGGGCATAGATCTTTGCGTGCGAGAGAGAGGTCTTGTTGAGCAACTGTCTGGGCAGACTGTAGCCCAGCGAGATGTTGCGCATCTTGATGAACGAGGCCTTCTTCATGCCGAGATTGCCCGAGAAGGTGTCCTGCGAACCGGAGGTGGCCTGTGCCAGGATAGGCATCTGATACTCAGCGCCTGTGTTGTCGGGTCGCCAGTAGTCAATCTCACGCTGGTTGTTGTGTGCCGTTTCGGCCTCGCCGCCGGTGTTGAACATGTAACCCATGCGGCCGAACATCTGGAAGCTCAGTTCCAGTCCCTTCCAGCTGAAGGTGTTGGCCCAGCCGAGTGTCGTGGTGGGGTTGCGACGGCCGAGTATCACGCGGTCGTCGTTCTGCGTCATCTTGTAGTCGCCGTTCTGGTCCACGGGCTTCACCATACCGGGGCGGAACTTGTACCCGTTCTCTGCCCACTTGGCCATTTCTGCCTGGTCGGCAGCGGTGTCCTGCCACAGGCCGTCGGTCTCATAGCCGTAGAACACGCTGATGCTCTCACCGATGAACCACCCGTTGTCCACCATGTCGTTCTTGCCGTATGCCAGTTCCACAATCTCGTCTTTCTGGTAGGCCAGGTTGAAAATGGTCTCCCACTGGAAGTCCTTCGTCTGGATGGGCAGGGCGTTCAGCGTGAACTCAACGCCGTGGTTCTTTGTCTTACCGATGTTCGACAGGGTGCTGGGGAATCCGGTCAGGGTGGGGATGGTGGTCGACATGATCAGGTCGTCGGTCTTCGACCAGTAGAAGTCCAGACTACCGAAGATGCGGCTGTTCAGGAAACCGTAGTCGATACCGAAGTTCCATTGGGTGGTCTTCTCCCATCCCAGGTTGGGATTGGCCATCGTCAGCTGCGTGCCCGAGTAGTAGGGCTCGTTGGTCGTGTAGCCCAGCACGTTCCACAGCTTGCTGTCGGCGGCGTTGAAGGGCAGGTAGATGCCGGTGATGTCACCCTTGGTGTTGTAGGGAGCCACGGCGGAGTTGCCCGTCACGCCGACGCCCAGGCGCAGCTTCAGGTTGCTCACCCAGCCGATCTGCTTCACGAAGGCTTCCTCACCAATGCGCCAGGCAAGGGCGGCGGAGGGGAAGAAGTCCCACTTGTGACCGTCGGCCAGCTGCGAGGCACCGTCCCAGCGGCCGCTCACCGTCAGCAGGTAGCGCTCGTTGAAACCATAGTTCAGACGTATCATATAAGACTCCAGCTGGCGGTCGGTGATGCCCGAACCGATGGCCACTTTCTTCGTGGCGTCGGTCACGTCCACCGTGCCCATGGCGTTCCAGAGGTAGGAGTCTTTTTCCAGACCCTCGGCCTTGATGCTCGAGTTCTCGATGTTCCACTTCGACGCGGTCTGAAGCAGCGTCACACCCACCTTGTGCTTCTCGGCAAAGGTGCGGTCAAACATGATCATGTTGTCCAGCGTCCACGAGAAGTCGCGGCGGTTCTGCAGGCGGGAGTAGTTCACGCCCTCGTTGCCCTGCTGGTCAATCTTATGCGACGAGTATCCGTCAATGTACACGCCCTCGCGCCAGTGGCGGAAGTCGGGCCCGAAGCTGATCTTGTAGCGCAGGCCATCCAGCGGCTTCAGGATCTCGCCGAAGTTGATGGTGGCCGCGAAGTTGGCCAGGGCGCGGAAGGTCTGGCTCTTCTGCTGAGAGTGGTTCCACTCGTCCATGATGGAGTAGATGGTCGTCTCACCGCCCGGGTGGGTCACCACGTTGCCCTGCTCGTCGTAGGGCACGGCGAAGTTGTATATCTGTTTGGCGGTGCCATAGATGGCGTCGGGAACCGAGCCACTGCGTCCCTGCAGCGTCGACATACCGTAGTCTTGCTCCGCCCAGGTGCCGTTGATGCTCGCCTGCAGCGAGAACCATTTCGTCGGATTGATGTTCACGCTCACCTTCCCGGTGTAGCGGTCATACCACTGTCCTTTCTGCGTGCCTTTGTTCGTCAGGTAGCCGAACGAGCCGTAGGCGTTCATCTTGTCGTTGCCGCCGCTCACTGCCAGGGTGTGCTCGTGCGAGAGGGCCGTCTGCGTAACGAAGTCGGTCCAGTCGGTGTTCGTTATCCTCGACGGGTCCCAGCTGCCGCCCGTCCAGCCCTGCTTGATGTTGTTCCACGAGGTATGGTTGTCTTCCGACGTGTCAAAGAGCTTCTCGTCGTTCGCCATCGTTGGCGTGTCGGGGTGGGCAAACTGCTCTGGGTCCTGGTTGTAGGCCGCCCAGCGACGGAACTGAACCATGTCGGCAGCGCTCATCGAGGGCGAACGGTCCACAATGTTTGACACCGTCAGGGTGCCGGTGTAGTCGATGCTCATCTTGCCGCTCTTTCCCTGTTTTGTCGTCACGAGAATCACGCCATTGGCACCGCGAGAACCGTAGATGGCCGTCGCAGAGGCATCCTTCAATATGTCGATGGTCTCAATGTCGCGAGGGTTCAGCGTCTCAATGGCCGAGGCCGACATCAAGGGTACTCCGTCGACAACATACAGGGGGGCGTTGCTCGCGCCGATACTGCGCTGGCCGCGAATCATAATGCTACCCAGCTGGCCGGGGCGCTCGTTCGTGGTGATGTCCACACCGGCGGCCTTGCCCTGCAAAGCCTCCAAGGCGTTGTTCACCGGACGGGTGTTCAGCTCCTCGGCAGTCACGCTCGTCATGGCGCCCGTCACGTCGCTCTTCTTCTGAACACCGTAACCCACCACAACAACCTCACTCAACTGCTGGCGGTCTTCCTGCAGCGTTACGTTCAGCGAGGACTTGCCGCCCACCGCTAAGGTCTGCGTCGTGTAGCCTACATAAGAGATGACCAGACTGGCCTTCTGAGGCACGTTCGGCAGAGTGAAGTTACCGTTGAAATCGGTCACCGTACCCGTCGACGTTCCTTTCACCATGACGCTCGCACCGATGATGGGCTCACCGGAGGCGTCGACAACCGTACCCGAAACCTTCGACTGCGCAAAGGCCATAGTGGCGCAAAACACCATGAGGGCGAGGAAGAGAAGGCGCTGACACAATGAACAGCCCTTCTGATTCGTTCTTTTTCTTTCTTCCATTTGTCTTAATTTTAAATAAGTAATATAGTTTGTATCTCTTTTGTCTAATGCGTTACATCCTGACAAAACAATCTTTATTACCTTCTTTCCACTTCGCCCATTGGATAGACTTCTACTAAATAACAACTAACTAATTGAAATGGTGTATATGAATAACCTAAATGTATTATGAAAGTAGTTCGACGGTGCAAAGGTACGCAGTTTTTGTGAAAGAATAGGCACAGAAATCAGTCAGAAGAGGTACAGTAATCTGTCAATGTGGCTTTATCTGAAAACCGAGAACGGAAAACCGAAAACAGAGAAATGAGAGACGGACAGCAGGGTGACAGCACAAAAGGGATGGTTTTACGGCAAACAAGATACGGTTTTCGGTCAAGAGGCAAAAAAACGGGGCCCGGCTTTGCTTAAGTGTTTTTTTATGACTATATTTGCAAGCGTCAAATTCATAAAAATATGTACCGACGGTTATTCATAGTCATTGCCTCACTGCTGTGGTGCTGGAGCCTCAGTCCTAATCCGAGCCTCACCCATATCCCCTCTCCAAAGAGCGAGGGGAGTTTTAAGGGCGAGGGGGGAAAGCGTGCTGAAGGTGATGTGATAAGAGTTGGCCAGTCGGAACATTTCAGTTCAGCGAATGGACTCAGCAACGATTTTGTGCTGGCTATGGCTATCGACGGTCAGAACTATGTGTGGGTGGGCACCGAGGCGGGTGTCAACCGCATCATTGGGCGACGTTGTCTGCCGATGGCGTTGACAAAAGAGCTGGAGGGGCAGTTCATCTTATCGCTCCTCTGGCACTCACCAACAAGCCAGATGCTGATAGGTACGGAACGAGGACTTACGCTCTACAATGAATTAACGGGCATGACGCGCACGCTCAGGCATCAGGACGGTCTGGCAGCATCGAGCGTGAACGGTATGGCGGTCAGCAGTGGCGACGACGTATGGCTGGTGTTTGGCAACGGACAGGTCCAGCGGCTGAACTGCCGCACGCTGCGTGTTTCCGAGCTCAGACTCAGACAACCACACAACAACCGCTGCATCCTTGAAGGAAGTGGCGGACAGCTTTACATTGGCCACAGTCAGCACGGACTAACCGTGGTCGACAGAAAAGCGAAGACATGGAAGAACTACCAGCACCGGGAAGGCGACGCCTCGAGTCTGCCAGGCAACAATGTGCGCAAGGTGTATGAGGACAATGCCCAGCGGATATGGGTGGGCACTGACCACGGACTTGCCCTGCTGGACCCGGATCGCGGCACCTTTACCCAAATAAGCCATGAAGGCGACAGCTGGGACGACAACGTCTACGACATCATGCAGATGGGCGACGGCACGCTGTGGGTGGCCACCGACATCGGCGGAATCAGATGTCTGGACGAGCAGACCCAACGACTGAGGCGGTGTTTCAGTGCACAGCAGACGTCGAAGAACACAAGAAGCATTGTGCAGGATGAGTATGGCAACATCTGGATTGGGAATCATAGCACGGGCGTGGACTTCATCAGCGAGCGCAAGAATGAGTTTGGCCTGCTCGACTACCAACAAAACACCTTTAAGGGGGCGGAGGCGGTGCCTCTGTCTACACTGAGAGGGACCGCGAAGGGCGTGTATGCTATCGGGCGCGATGTGGAGCGCGGCTTCTGGATGGCCGCCGACGATGAGCTGACGCTGTGGCAAGACGGACGGATGGCCGGGCGCTGGTCGCTCAGACAGAATGCCGGTCGCGAGTACTTCATGCCGCGATGCCTGATGGCCGACCATCAAGGCTACGTGTGGATGGGAATGGATGACGAGGGCGTATGGCGCTTCAACCGTGGCACCTCGCAGCTTGAGAAACTGCCCATTGTGCCGGAGGGCTCCGACGTGCACAGCTTTGCCGAGGATGCCGAGGGGCGCATCTGGATTGGCGGACAGTTCGGCATCTACGTCTACGACCACGGGCAGTGGCGTCGGCACGAGAAGCTAAGCGCGCTGACAACGGCTCCTGCCACCTGCATCATGCCCATGGCCGGCGACTGGCTCTTCGTGGCAACGCTGGGCGGCGGGGTGTTTTCCTACAACCAGCGGACAGGCAAGCGTCTGCACATGAGCCTCCACAACGGCTTGCCTTCGGGAAAGGTCAGCCAGGCTATTCGTGACCGGCGGCGGGGCATCTGGATGGCTACCGACGCAGGACTGGTATACATGGCCGACCCCATCAGCATGAAGGGCGTCAGCAGCTACGGCAAAGAGCAGGGACTGGCCGACACCCATCTGCAGGCATTGCAGCAGACCGACGATGGCAACCTGTGGATGAGCTCCTATTCGGGCATCGCCTGTTTCAACGAAGGCAACAAGCGATTCCACAACTACAACTCGCTCGACATCCACCTGCCCAGCGGATTCGCCAGCGGAGCAGCTGTTGTCGATGACGACGGCACGCTCTATTTCGGAGCCGCATCGGGTGTCTGCCGGTTCACGCCAAGCGAGATGGACAGAAAGACCACCGTGTCTCCCGTGCAACTCGTGAACATCGAAGCCTATAATCCCGTGGGCAACAACACCGAGATCATGCAGCTTATTCCCGACGAGAACAACACCGTGAAAACATCATACCGGCAGAACACCATCCACGTAGTGTTCACCATCAGGGACTTTGCACAGGCTGAACATGTGGAATACAGCTACATGATGAAGGGCATGGACAGCAAATGGTACGAGATCGGCAACGACAACGATGTGGTGTTCCGGGCGTTGCACCCTGGCCACTACACCTTCATTCTGCGGGCACGGCTCCGCAATCAGGACTGGACCGATGCAGCCCAGACTTCCGTGAACATCTACATAGTACCGCCCTTCTGGCGCTCGTGGTGGGCCTACATCATCTATGCCGTCGCGCTTGTCTCGTGCATCACCGCCGTGTTGCTGGACTACAAGCGCAGGCTGAACAGGCGAAATGCCCTCGAAATGGAGCGACGTGAGAACATGCAACGACAGATGCTGCACGAGGAGCGCATGCAGTTCTTCACCAATTTCACACACGAACTGCGCACGCCTCTGACGCTGATCTCGGGACCGCTTGCCGACCTCAGAGACGACAACAGCCTGACACCCGTGCACAGGAAGCGCATTTCCAGCATCATCAGAAACGCCGACCAGCTGAAGGCGCTCATCGACAAGCTGCTGGAGTTCAGGAAGGTAGAGCAACGCAAAGCACAGCTCACGGTGGCAAAGGGAGACATCGGAGCGTTCGTCAGCGAGCTTTGCCGCGACTACAGGGAACTGTACAACAACCCGAAGGTGGCGTTCGCATGTCAGGTGGACGAGGACTTGCCACTTGTTTACTTCGACTCGGAGGTCATCACCACCGTGCTCAACAACTTCCTCTCCAACGCAATCAAGTACACCGAGGAGGGAAACATCGACGTGAAAGTGAGTGCCGACGGCAACAAA
This sequence comes from Prevotella sp., assembly GCA_017509155.1. Classification (GTDB taxonomy): domain Bacteria; phylum Bacteroidota; class Bacteroidia; order Bacteroidales; family Bacteroidaceae; genus Prevotella. The sequence goes on along the minus strand of JAFWQE010000171.1, from coordinate 770 downwards.
CGCGTTGTCATCAGCGTGGCCGACACAGGCTACGGCATCGCCGCCGACGCCCTGCCGCATGTCTTCGAGCGCTATTATCAGGCCAAGGGCGCGCATCAGGCCGCCGGAACAGGCATCGGACTGGCACTCGTCAAGTCGCTCGCCAACCTCCATCAGGCGCACCTCGACGTGCAGAGCACCGAGGGAAAAGGCTGCTGTTTCTCGTTCGCACTCGACATCGACAACACCTATCCCACCGCGTTACACAAAGAGGATGCCCCACCCAAACAGCCAAACGACCAAACGACCAATCCTCCAAACGACCAGCTTCCACAACAGTCAACACTGCTCGTCGTGGAGGACAATGCCGACATACGGCAGTATATCGCCGACTCGTTTGAACACGATTTCCTCATCCTCCAGGCACAGAACGGCGAGGAAGGGCTCACCCTGGCACGCGAACAGATGCCCGACATCATCGTCAGCGACATCATGATGCCGAGGATGAACGGCATACAGCTGACGCGTCAACTGAAGAACGACATCCGCACCAGCCACATTCCCGTCATCCTGCTCACGGCAAAAGTGACCGACGACGACAAGGAAGAGGGCTACGAGAGTGGCGCCGACTCATACCTCACCAAGCCCTTCACGGCCCGCCTTCTGAGTAGCCGCATCCAGAATCTTCTCACCGCAAGGAGGCGGATGGCGGAATATCTGGCCACCCACCCAACAACCCCTCTCCCTTCATCCCTCTCCCCTCTCCCTTCTCCCTCCCTAAACAGGGAGGG
>JAFWQE010000170.1 GCA_017509155.1 Prevotella sp. | reverse complement strand
GAGCAACGCCATGCCCACCATCAGCAATCCATAGAGATACACCGCCTGCATGTCGCCGGCCATGATGCCCCGGTCGATGAGCATCGCCGTCACGTAGGGTATCAGCACATCCATCACCACCTCCAAAGCTGTCAGCAGGGGAGTAGCCACGGCAGCGCGCCCATATTCACCTATTTGGTTGTATAGCGTCTTTATCATCTGCTAGTGTGTTGGGTTTGGTTTCTTTTTGTTTGTTTGGCCCGGCTGTCCTTTTCCCTCATTTCAAAGGGAGGGGCGGTGTGGCTTTTTTGTTGCGGTAATACCGCAACATACAGGACGGGATGGACAATTTTTTCCATGACCGTTTGCGCGTTAGCTTATTTCTTGGCAAAGATACGAAGTTTTTTCCTGTCTGACAAAGAAATAGTCCAGAAAAATCAAAGCGAAAGTTAGAAAAAGCCGTAGCAAAAGTTCATTCTACGACGTGGAATGACAAAACCACGAAGTGGAACGAGAATTTCACGACGAGAAATAAACTTTTCCATTCACCCACAAGAAATCTTGTAGAACCGAAATGAAGCGTCTGCGGTCTGCGACGAATGGCAAGGCCTGGGCCAGGAAATTCTTAGAGAGTGTTTTCTGAATCCGTCAAATGGTATTCCAGCGAAAAGTTCCACAAAAATGAGCTTTCTTTTACAAAAAACAACATTTTTTCTTGTTGGTTAAGAAAAATATCACTAATTTTGCACCTGTTCCACGCGAAACCGTGTCTATGTGGCAAGGTGGCAGGGTGGGGCGACATACTTTGAAAGGCGTTTGCTTAGCGCTTTGACTTTGACTGCGTGGAACTTCGCGACCTCTATCAGTAGTCATCACACTACAACGGCAATAGCCCCTTGGGATGACCCTAATATATATAATGTATATGTCGATTTCATCGAGGGCGTTTGTGTTGTATGTTTGGGACTCTATAATGAGAAGGAAGTCCTTATCACAGTGAAGTGGGCCTGAAAGCACCGGCTCCACGTACTTTCAATGTGTGTAAAGAACCTAAGACAAATGTGTTTCTGCTGAGGTAGCCAAGCGGAACAGACAAAATCCTTCCTATCAAAGGAAGGCTGATTAATGGAAATGATGAAAAAGAAGAACGCGGGAAAATGTGGGTTCGTCTCACTTCTTTTGTTACTGCTGTTTTCCACCCCAGCCTTTGCGCAGAACAGCAAAAAGGACTTGAAGCTTATTCGGGAAGAAGCCCAGCGCATTGAGCAGAATCCCGACTACTATTGGGGCGTTGGCAGTGGCTCCACACAGGATGAGGCCAGTCGCATGGCACTCGTTGACCTGCAGTCGAAAATTCACGTTACGGTGAAGAGCAATGTGACCATGAAGATGGGCGATGAGCATATTGGTCAAGAGTTGAAGTCGTATAACAATACCGACATCGACATCGAGACCAGCACTGGTGGCGTGCTCACCAACACCAAGAGCTTCATCATTGCCGAGGCACCCCAGTGGCAAGTGCTCCGCTACGTGGAGAAGAAGGAGGTCGAGGCAGCTTTTGAGAAGCGCAAGGAGAGGGTGTTCGAATACATGAAAGATGCCCGGCAATCCGAACAGACAGGGCGCATTGACAACGCCCTTCGCTACTACTACTGGGCCTTCTGCCTTCTGCGCAGCTTGCTGTATCCCGATGAAGTGACTTTTGTGGACCAAAGCTATACCAAGCAACGGCTTATACATTGGATTCCCAAGCAGATGGAGGAAATCTTCGAAAACCTGAAGGTGGAGGCTGGCACCAAAGACGGTGATGCGCTCAACCTGGTGGCTACCTACAAGGACAAGCCCGTCACCAGCCTTGATTTCGTCTATTCCGTTGGTGACCAGCAGTCGCCTCTTGTTTCTTTCAAGGACGGCACTACGCAGATTGACCTGCCATCGGGTGAGACCGCCGACCAACTGCTGCTGAGCTATGAATATGAATATGAGGGCCGCAGCAGCCAGGATCGCGACGGGTTGCAGACGATGGTGCGCCGTTTCAAGGACGACAGCCTGTTCCCCAAGGCTCTACAACAGTTGAAGGTGGGCAGCAAGAAGCAGCAACGGGCTGCCCAAGCCGTCTTCCAGGCTGCCGTTGAAGAGGTGTCGCAGGCTCAGAATGCTGTTGAGGTGCAGAACCATGCAGGCCAAGAGGCAGCCGTGAAACGTGTTCTTGATGCCATACGCAGCCGCAACTTTGAAAGTGCGAAAGGAGTTTTCACCGAGCAGGGGTATCAGATGTTCACTTCGCTCATCAACTATGGCAATGCACGCTTGCTGGGCAAAGCCGATCTCCACTTCTATGAATCCACCAATGGGCGCGTGGTGTGCCGCAGCATCCCTATGAGTTTTGCGTTTAAGAGCAACCACGTCACCTTCACCGAGGAGGTCACGCTGACCTTCAATCCTGAAGGGCAGATAGAGTCGCTGGCCTTCGGACTCGACAACGACACGCGCCAGCTCATCTTCGATAGTCCGGCACAGTGGAGCACCTCGGTGCGCATGGCCATCGCCACATTCCTCGAAAACTACAAGACGGCCTTTGCCCTGAAGGACCTTGACTACATTAAGAGCATCTTCGACGACTATGCCATCATCGTCACTGGTCATGTCACCATGCGCGCCCCGCAGAATCCCGAATTGTCGCAGAAAGGCTCCACGATGGTGAAATATACCCAGTACAACAAGGAACAGTACATGAAGCGCCTGGAAGAGCAGTTCCAGCAGAAGAAATTCATCAATCTTCGCTTCACCGACGTGGGTGTGAAGCTACTGGGACGTGGCGATGACACCTACGCCCTGCGCATCAAGCAAGACTATTTTTCGTCGACCTATGCCGACACGGGCTACCTCTTCCTGATGGTCGACATGAACGACCCCTCGGCACCGCTCATCAAGCTGCGTACTTGGCAGCCCCACCGCGACCCGACCATCAACTCGAACCTTCCAAAGGACAACCCCTTCCACGGGCTGCTCTACGAGGGCAATTTCCAATAAGCAAGAAATTAACACACATTATTATATTATATGAAACGATTTTTAGTAGTCTTTTCGGTTTGCCTGCTTCTTGGGGTGCATGCGGCGGGTCAGAACCTGAAGGTGGCCGAGTTCCGGCTACTGGCGAACAGCACCCTGGCCAGCACGCATGGCACGGAAAGGTTTGATGTCAATGGTGAGAAGTGCGCCATCATTAGGGTGGTGACGCCCAAGAGCGATTTTCATTTCGACACGGGCCTCTTGCACCTTACCCATCAGGAGAAGCATCCTGGCGAAATATGGCTGTGGGTGTCGCCTCTGTTGCAACACCTCACCATCAGCCACGACATCTTTGGCAAGTGTGACTATGACATTCCCATCACCGTAGAGGGAGGTCGTACTTACGAGATGCTGCTCGACATCGGTACGGGCCGCTTTGTAAGCATCACCACCACCGTCCCACGTTCATCAGTTATCATTGACGGACAGGACATGGGCGTCTCGCCTATCTACAACCATTATCTCGAAATGGGTGTCCACACCATCCTTGCCGTCAACGACAAGCACGAAGGCACGCTGCAGAAGGTCATCACCACCGATGTTGCCAACGGCTCAGTACTGAACGTCGTTATGCAGGATATGTCGCATCTTTATGCCGACGTGGTGGTGAAGGTGGAGGGCCGTGCCGACATCTTCTACAATGGCAAGAAGGTGGAGACGGGGCAGTGGCGCACACAGATGAAGGAGGGAACCCACACCGTGGAGACGCGACAGGCCGATGCCGACCCTCAGACCACCACCTTCACAGTCGTAGCCGGGCGGGAGAACGTGATTGAAGCCATTCCCCCCACTCCGCACACTGGATATCTCCAAATCTATACTCGTCCGCGCAATGTGGAAGTCACCCTCGATGGTACCACGCCCATTGACCTGACAGGACGACAGACCTTGGCTGTGGGAACCCATCAGTTGCAGTTCCAACGTAAGGGCTATGTGTCGCAGAGCCACGAATATAAGATAACACGCTATGAAACCACCACCGACACCGTGCAGTTGGAGCGCATCAAGTACGTGAAGCCGCTGGCTTTCTACTTCGGAGGCGGTTACACGCTGGCCAGCATGGGCGGCTTCACGGTCATGGGTGGCGCAGTGATCCACAGGCACGACTTGCAGTTGAGCTACACCTTTGGCGCATCCAAGTCGGATCCCGTCCACTGGTATGGGAACAACGGCTCATGGCTGGGTACTACGACCTATAAGCAGAATGGCTTTGCCCTGAAGTATGGCTACCAGTTCGACCTGCTGCCCATGTTGGGCATCACCCCTCAGCTGGGCTACAGTTATGCCGGCCTCAGTGCTACTGTTGAGGATGGAGCTGCCGACTATGCCGACAATGCATCGGCCCAGCTGGCCTCCATAGGTTTCAAATTGCTGATGGTGCCCCTGCACCACCTCTATGTGTTCGTTGCACCGCAATACGCGTTCCCCCTCAGCAAGAGCGACAATTTCAAACTCCTGTCTGACCATTCCAACATCAAAGCTGGTGGCTTTGCTGCCACCCTTGGCCTATTGTTCAACTTCTAATTAACCATTCTTGATTATGAAGCATCTACTATCATACTTCAGCATCACATTTCTGACGCTTTCCGCCTTGCTGACCATTTCATGTGGCAGCGAAGACACCATACCCGATGGCATCATTCCCTCAAATGAGTACTTCAAAGTAGTGGGCGACACCATAACTATCGACGGCAAGGCCACCGAGGCCTCTTTCCCCATCGCCGCCGACTGTGCATGGAGCATCGTCACCAACGGATGGGACGACCTGCATGCCACCCCCGACCATGGCGAGGGCAACCAAACCGTGAAGATTGTCACGTCGGCAAATAACACACCCCTCATGCGCAAGGGAACACTTGCCATCACCACCAGCGACGGTATCAAGAAGGTCATCACCATCCTGCATCTGGCTGGCAACATCCAACTGAATGTCAGCCAGACAGAGGTGAACTTTGGCATCAATGGCGGCTCCACCGAGGTGACCGTCACCAGTAATACCAACTGGACTGTTGCCGGAGGCACCGACTGGTGCAAGGTGGACAAGACCAGTGGCACTGGCAACGGCGCCTTCACCATCACTGCCAACAAGAGCGACGAGAAGGAAGCGCGCAAGGCCACCTTCAGCGTTACGCCACAAGGCAGCACCACGCCCGTCATCATCACTGTCGTACAGAGCAACAAGGACATCGACCTCGCCGTTTCGCCGGCAAGGCTCACCTTCAATGCCACCACGCCACAAATCAAGGAGTTGGACATCATCAGCAATGACAGGTGGACGGCCACCGTCAGCGACGATTGGCTGAAGATTGACCAGAAGGAGGGCAACAACACAACCACTATCCACGTCAGCTGCGAAAGCAACGACACGGGGGTGGAGCGAACAGCCACTATCACCGTCAGGAGCAATGGACTGACTGAGATGGCCACCGTCATACAGCGCAACTTCAACGCCGAGTTCAGCATCCTCACCACCCTGCAAGAGTATCCTGCAGCAGGTGGCGTGCAGACCGTAGCGGTGAGCAGCAACATTGAGTGGGAGGTGAGCTGCGACACCGACTGGTGCCATCTCTCCAAGACCGACAACAGCGTCGTCGTCACCGTAGATGCCAACCTGCTGACAACACCTCGAACAGCCGACATCATCTTCATGCCAACCGACCTTGAACCGCTGACGCTCACCGTTGTCCAAAGGGAGGTTGGTGCTACAGTCGTCCTGCTCGATGTGTCGCCTACGGAATTGACGTTTGGGCCTGCCATGGAAAGCAAGACGCTGACCGTAGACTGCAATGAAGCGATGTCATGCCAGGCAGACCAAGACTGGGTGACGCTGCAAACCATCGGCCAGACCACCGAGGGCGAATTCACCCATACCACGGTGCAGGTGACGTGCAGCGACAACCTGACAGGAGCCGAGCGCCAGGCAAAGGTCACTGTCAGTGCCGGCGACAAGGTGCAGACAGTCAGTATCATCCAGACAATGGCTGGACTGCCGGTTGTCTACAACCTCTTGCTCACCGACAATTATGATGCCAAGGCCACTTTGACTGCTGCTTATCAGTCATCCCTGCCAGTTGTGGAGTATGGCTTTGTCTATGCCACACACTCAGCTCCGACCCTCAACGATACGAAGGTCACCTTCAATGGTTCCAATACCACAGGCAATATGAGCACAACCTTAACGGGTCTCACGATTGGCACAACCTACTATGTGCGTGCATACGCCATCAGTGCCATGGGCACTGCCTACAGCGATGAACTATATTTCAATGCTCAGGGACGCGAACCCAGTCAGGACGACAATGGCACCCCGATGCCATCGAGAAACAAATGAATTACCAATAACATAATTATAATGATGGTATTACCATTCACGATTTAATATGAGTAAAAGAATCACTTCGTTTCTTATAGGTTTCTTGGCTGTTGTATTGTTTGGAATGCCCACGCAAGCTCAGCAAATCAAGGAAACACAGCTTCAGAAGGCCAAAGCATTTGCGGCCCTTACCGCACAGCGAGAGGCGTATACTTGCAGATTCGTTCCTCAAGAGAGGCAGTATCAAGGCAATGAAATTGATGCACGCCACAACCATGCCAGCGCCGCTATGCCCACAATGAAAGCACCTGGTGAGGAGACCAACGAATATGGCATCATTGTCACACCTGGTGATGGCGTGGCTAAAGTCTACAACCGTAGCGGAATGGGCTATGCTGTGCAGGGCGGCCAGGTGTATCGTGTCCAGCAGAGTGGCACGGTGAGAATTGTAGAGTGCGAGGATGGCACGGTCTACGTGCTTGGCATCATCAGCAACTACGGCACCGATGCATACGTGAAAGGTGTTCGAGAGGGTGGCACCATTACCATCCCCACAGGGCAGCCTGTGAACTACAACGGCAATTATAACGCCACGTTGAGTGTGTACTGGGTGGAGTATAACCAGGGGTTCAACAAGGTTGCCGGCGAGAGCATCGTCTTCGATGTCGATGGCAACTCCATCCGCCTTCGCGATTCCAATGAGAACAGGTTCATCGCAGTGACGTGGGACGACGACGACACTTTCTCGGGCTATGGCGACTACGAGACGGTATGGGTGTACGACCACGACTACGTTCCTCCTTCCGTCGAACTCATTGATGTACCCGCTGGCTTGACCACGGAGACATGGAATGTCAAAGGAAACGACTACCAAGCTGGTGTCTTGACATCTACTTGCGAGGTGGGCTTTGATGGCAGCGACATCTACATGAAGGGTATTTATTCCAACTTCCCCAACAGCTGGATTAAAGGCACCATCGCAAATGGCACCATCACCTTCAGTGGTCTGCAGTACTTGGGCGAAACTGGTGACTATCACATTTGGAGCACTGGCTATTACGATGGCGCGCTTTGCGACCTCGTCATGGACTACGATGCCGATGCCAAAGTCATCAAGCTTAGCCCCGGATATTACATGGTGGCCAACGCTTCGGAAGACAGACTCTACTATCTCCAGATGTTCACCGACCTCACCATCCAGGCCGACGCTTTTGTTGAACATTTCTCCGATCCTGTTATGGCGAACTGGCGGCAGGTGGATGGAAAGACATACGAACTGCAGGTGGCTATCGAAGAGACCGACTATCGAACGAATGGCGACGGGGCGAAGTTCTACAAGTCCTTGCTGACACTGGATGTGGTCGATGAATTTGGGCCACAGCATGTCATACTCGACGATGGAACCATCTATTCTGAGTTGCCGAATGGCGAATTGCATACCTGCATGCTTATCGATACCAACAACAACAACATTTATGTCTATGCACTGACGAAGGCTGCTGATCATTATTACGGTATGGACGGTTTCGTCTACACAGCATCGCTCTCCGACCTCAATTTCACTAAGGAGGAAGTGTTTACAAGCAGCAACTGGGGATGGTATGCCTACTTTATGGGGCCAGACTCGTCGGGTCAGCCTCAGCTCTCCCACTTCAGCTACTCTGGCTATCGAGACATGCTTAGCACACGCAGCGCTGATGGCACGTGGACGACGGACTACGTGGGTGACATCAGTCCCGATGACTTCCATTCGCGCTCTCGCGACATGAGGCCTGTCCCAGTGTGGGGCGACGCACCTGATGATGAGGTGGAGGTTGACGGTGCAGTATATACCATACGCGATGGTCAGACGGCATGGCTCAGTTGGATTGACTATAAGTCCATGCCGGTAGACTATACTGTGCCTGCTACCATCATGAGCGCAGGACAGACCTACAGTGTCACTGGTATTGCTCCCGCTGCTTTCTTTGGCTGTACGGAAATGACACGTCTCACGTTGCCTTCGTCCATTGAGTATATTGGTGAGACGGCTTTCGTCGAGACAACCAGGGTGCTTGGAGAGCTGCATGTAGATGCAGTCACACCGCCCAGTGTGGTCAGCGCCTTTTGTTTTGCTGGCATCGACAGAAGCAGCTGCATGCTCTACGTGCCCGATGGGAGTGTCAACCTTTACAAGAGCACTCCCCATTGGAGCGAGTTCCAATATCCAACGGCACCTGCCTCCCGTGAGCCCTACGCCGTGCTGAGCAACGACAACACCGTGCTGACGTTCTATTACGACGAGTTGAAAGAGAGCCGAGGAGGCATGGGTGTAGGGCCATTCGAAACTTCAGAGTCAAGAGGATGGCATGGAAGTAGAGAGGCCATCACTTCCTTGGTGTTTGATGCCTCGTTTGCCGACTGCTCTTCCATTACCAGCACTCGTCTTTGGTTCGATGGTCTTAAGAATCTGGCTAACATCACTGGCTTAGAATATCTGAACACATCAAAAGTGACGGACATGGGTAGGATGTTCCAAGACTGTCAAAGCCTCACCTCTCTTGACATGAGTCATTTCGACACGTCGAACGTGACGAACATGGAGAGGATGTTCTATTGGTGTTCTGGCCTGACCTCGCTTGACGTGAGCCATTTCAATACTTCGAACGTGACGAATATGGAGGCGATGTTCAATGTTTGTACCAAACTGACCTCTCTTGATGTGAGCCATTTCAATACGTCGAAGGTGACGGACATGATTTTAATGTTTTATGGCTGTTCCAGTTTGTCCTCGCTTGATGTGAGCCACTTCGACACGTCGAATGTGACGGACATGAGTTCGATGTTCTCTCGTTGTGGCAGCTTGTCCACTCTTGACGTGAGCCATTTCAATACTTCGAACGTGACGAATATGGAGGCTATGTTCAATGTCTGTACCAAACTGACCTCTCTTGATGTGAGCCACTTCGACACGTCGAAGGTGACGGACATGATTTTAATGTTTTATGGCTGTTCCAGTTTGTCCTCGCTTGATGTGAGTCATTTCAATACGTCGAAGGTGACTAATATGAATGGAATGTTTTATGGCTGTTCTGGCTTGTCCTCTCTTGATTTGAGCCATTTCGATACGTCGAATGTGACGGGTATGTTTTATATGTTCCAAGGCTGTTCTGGGGTGTCCTCGCTTGACTTGAGCCACTTCAACACAGCGAAGGTAACGAATATGGAGTGGATGTTCCGTAATTGTACCAGCCTGACAACCATTAGTGTTAGTGACTTGTGGAGCACCGTTAGCGTCATTGAAGGTGATGACATGTTCACCGGCTGCACAAATCTTGTCGGCGGCAACGGCACTGTTTATGACGAGAACCACACCGACTACACCTACGCCCGTATTGACAGAGAGGGCCAGCCGGGGTATCTTACCGGCATCGATGCACCGGTGATTGCTGACCCCGAACCCTACGCTGTGCTGAGCAACGACAACACCGTGCTGACGTTCTATTACGACGCGTTGAAAGAGAGCCGAGGAGGCATGGGTGTTGGGCCATTCAGTTCGTATGAGGATCGTGGATGGTCTGAAAGCGGTGGGACTATCACTTCCGTGGTGTTCGATGCCTCGTTTGCCGACTGCACTACGATTACCAGCACTCGTTATTGGTTCAATGGCCTTTGGAGTTTGGTCAACATAACAGGCATGGAATATCTGAACACCTCAAACGTGGCGGATATGAGTTATATGTTCGGTAACTGTTCCAGCCTGTCCTCCATTAATCTGAACCACTTCGACACGTCAAGTGCGACGGACATGGCTCAGATGTTTGCATACTGTCGCAGCTTGACCTCCCTTGACTTGAGCATTTTCAATACGTCAAGCGTGACGAGCATGGCTGGGATGTTCTATGGCTGTTCCAGCCTCGCCTCCCTTGATTTGAGCCACTTCGACACGTCAAGCGTGACAGACATGGGAGAGTTGTTCTATGATTGTTCCAGTTTGACCTCCATCGACTTGAGCCACTTCAATACGTCAAGCGTGACAAGCATGGCTGAGATGTTCCGTGATTGTTCCAGCCTGACCTCCATTGACATGAGCCACTTCGACACATCAAGCGTAACGGACATGGGGCATATGTTCACGGGCTGTTCCAACCTGTCCTCCCTTGACTTGAGTCATTTCGACACATCAAGTGTGACAACTATGTGGTATATGTTCCGGGATTGTTCCAGTTTGACCTCCCTTGACTTGAGTCATTTCAACACGTCAAACGTGACGGCTATCCAGGAGATGTTCGGCAGGTGTTCCAGCCTGACTTCCCTTGACTTGAGCCACTTCAACACGTCAAAAGTGCCGAGGATGTACGAGATGTTCCAAGGCTGTTCCAACCTTGTCTCCCTTGACTTGAGCAGCTTTGATACGTCGAACGTAACTGATTTGCATGAGATGTTCCAAGGCTGTACCAGTCTGACCGCCCTTGACTTGAGCAGTTTCGACACATCTCTCGTAACGAGAACGGATGAGATGTTCGGTGATTGTTCCAGCCTGACAACCATCAGTGTTAGTGACTTGTGGAGCACCGTCAGCGTCACTCAGGGTGATGGCATGTTCACCGGCTGCACCAATCTTGTCGGTGGCAACGGCACTGTCTATGACGCGAACCACACCGACCACACCTACGCCCGTATTGACAGGGAAGGTGAGCCGGGGTATCTCACAGGCGTAAATGCTAAGTTGTCCTTGCCTTCGCCTCAGATGGCGTTCGACTATGCAACAGGGCTGCTGCAGCTGGAATGCGATACGCCCGATGTCACCATATTATATAATATAGGCGATAGCGAACCATCTCAAATCTACACCACGCCGCTACTGCTGACCGACAACCGCATGGTGCGGTTCAAGGCGGTGGCCGATGACTTCAACGATTCTGAGGTGTTAACCTTCACTCCAGTGCCTGGCGGAACGATGGATGAGGATGGCAAGACCTTCCGCATCAGTGGCATCGTCACCGCCAATGAGTTGGTCTTTGTCAGGAACATCATGCGCCAGACTATCGACCACCTCGACATGACCGAGGCCCTGCTGCAAAACGATGGCTTGGCCGACGAGGCACTGGCCGACATGAGGCTGCTCACCTTCCGCTCGCCGAAGAACGTGGGCACCGTGGGGGCACGGATGCTGAAAGACAACAAGCGGCTGGCCGCTGTGGTGTGGAACGCAGCAACCGACCTGACTGCCGATGCCTTCGAGGGCTCGCGAAATGCCAACATGCTGCTCTATGTCAACAATGATGCCTTGGGCGCCAACACCGGCGTGCACAACCGCATCGTGAATCAATTGGCCGGCGACATCGTGCTCAGCGACACGGACGACGCCTCCACCGATGGCAACTTCTTCGCACCCGAACCGTTCACCGCTCGCAGCATCAGCTATAGCCACGTCTACAAGCAGACGACAGGCATCGACGGCGAATGCCGAGGTTGGGAGACGCTGTCGCTGCCCTTCGATGTGCAGAAGGTGACGCATCGGCTGAAAGGAGAGGTGACACCCTTCGGCTCCATCGCACCGACGCTCCACTTCTGGCTGTGCAAGCTGGGAACGATGCGCTTCGAACACACCACCATGATAGAGGCCAACACGCCCTACATCATCAGCATGCCCAAGAACGATGTCTATGCCGCCCAGTACATCCTGGCCGACGACACCATCACCTTCTCAGCTGTTGATGCCACGATTCCCGCCACGGTGTTGCATACGTCAACGGCTAATGCAAAGACGTTTGTGCCCTCCTTCATGGCTCAGCCCGCCCAAGACGAAATCTACACGATGAACGTTAGCGACCCCTTCGAAGACCATGTCGAGGGCAGCGTGTTCCTGCCTGCCCGTCGTGCTGTACGTCCGTTCGAGGCATTCACCACCACCGAGGAGTCGGGTGTGCGCTTCATCACCATCTTCGACGACCTGCCCGACACCATCAACGACATTCAGCGTTCAATGTTCAACGTTCAACATTCATCCTACGACCTGCTGGGCAGACCTTGGAACGGCAGCCGCTGGCTGATAGAGAACGGAAAGAAAACTTACCGCAAGAGGCAAAAGTAATGCGAAATCATCAATCATCAATCCATCATCACAAGGAAATGAAACGCTTGTATTTTATCATAGCCGCAATGCTGCTTGCCATTGCAGCAAGTGCTCAGAACAGCAATAACGTCCCCGACGGTCTGGATGCCGTTGACCTCGCACTCCCCTCCGGCACCCTCTGGGCCAACATGAACGTTGGCGCCACAGCTCCTGAGGGCTACGGCGACTATTTCGCATGGGGCGAGACCAGTGTGCAGAGCAGCAATCGATACTTTTGGGATTCGTACAAATGGTGCAACGGCAGTTATAAAGCGCTGTCGAAATACTGTAGTGATGCCAGCTTTGGCCATAACGGCTTTACTGACAACATGACCATGCTCGAGGCCGACGATGATGCCGCCACTGCCATCTGGGGCAGCGGCTGGCGGATGCCGACGAGTGCCGAGATGGAGGAACTGGTGAGCAACACGACGGGAAGGTGGACCACACTAAACGGCGTGTACGGCCGCAAGTTCACCAGCAAGACCAACGGTCATTCCATCTTCCTCCCCGCTGCCGGTTGCTGGTATGATAGCAAGTCGCACGGAGCGGGGTCGTATGGTGCCTACTGGTCTAACACCATCAACGCAGAGAGTCCGAGCAACGCCTGGAGCTTCAACTTCGGCATTGCCTACGTGGGCAAGAGCTACTTCAACCGTCTCAGCGGTTTTACCATTCGTCCTGTCTCCACCGTCCGGTTGGGTGTTTCATCGTCGTCGCTGACTTTCACCTCCACGGCAGGTAGTGAGCAGGTGACCATCACCTGCAATGACAGCTGGACGGCCACATCCAATGAGTCGTGGTGCACCGTGTCGCCTGCCTCTGGCACTGGCGATGGCGTTCTGACCATCACAGCTACGGAGAATACCAACGCCGACAGTCGCAGTGCCACGGTGACGGTGACAGCCGGCGCTCTGACACGCACGGTGACAGTGACTCAGAGTGCCCATGTCGAGGTGGAGCCTGTTGACCTGGGGCGCGGCTTGGTGGCCTATTATCCCTTCAACGCAACTGCCAATGACGAGAGCGGTTATGGTAACCACGGCTCCATCATCGGCAACGTGGTGCTCGCTCCCGATAGGCATGGCAATTCTAATAGCGCCTACCGCTTTCCCGGTGAACCCTTCAATTATATCTCTGTTCCTGACGATGAGACCCTCCATTGCAGCACATTCACGCTCAGTGCTTGGGTGTTTACCGATGGCGATGATTATGGTGATGGTTATTTAATTAACAAGGGCAGGGATATAACTAACGGTTCCTATCATTTGTCGGTAGGAAGTGTCGGTGCAACGAATCTTTATGGAGGAAGCAATGTTGCTTATGTTGATGACATTCCATCTGTTAATGAGTGGCACCTGATAACGGGAACCGTTGAAGGCGACCAAGCGAGGTATTATCTCGATGGTGAGCTTTTGGACGAAAGAACGCTATCGAATCCATTCTCTTACGACAATACTGAGCCATTGACATTGGGCATGCACTATTATACTGATGTTCCTTCAAATTGGGCTTATTCCTTGCTTGGCGTATTGGATGATGTCAGGATTTACAATAGGGCTTTGAATCAATCTGAGGTTAAGGCTCTATACGAAGGTGCCGACCTGGAGGCTTCACTGTCGGCGCTGTCCTTAGATTCCTCGGCAGGTAGCGGGCAGGTGACCGTCCATTGCAATGGCAGCTGGACGGCCACTTCGAGCGAACCGTGGTGCACGGTGTCTCCTACTTCTGGCACAGGTGATGTGGTGCTTACCATCACCGCATCGGAGAATACCAACTACAGCAGTCGCAGTGCTACGGTGACGGTAACGTCCGATACATATTCATGGACAATCATAGTGACGCAGGAAGGAAAAGTGATTGACAACACGCTCACGGCTGTTGACCTTGGTCTGCCCAGTGGCACACTTTGGGCGAACATGAACGTTGGCGCCTCAACGCCCGAGGACTACGGCAATTACTTTGCCTGGGGCGAGACCACGGGACTCAACGATGAGAAAACCTATTTCGATTGGAGCACCTACAAGTGGTGCGAAGGTTCTCAGACGACGATGACCAAGTACAACACTCAGAGCGACTACGGCTTTGAAGGTTTTGTCGACAACAAGACCGAACTCGACCTCGACGATGATGCCGCCTACGCCAACATGGGCACGACCTGGCGCTTACCCAGCAATGAGCAGTGCGAGGAGCTCGTCAACAGCGACTACACCACCACTGAGTGGACCACGCTGAACGAGGTCTATGGCTGCAAGATTACCAGCAAGTCAAACGGCAACTCCATCTTCCTGCCCGCCACAGGCTACCATCTCAGTAGTTCGCTCTACGATCTGGGCACCTACGGCTACTACTGGTCGAGCACGCTCAACGATGGCTATCCCTACCGCTCTTGGAGCCTGCGCATCGGTTCGAGCGAAGCCAGCCCGCGTGCCCGCTATCGTTCCTATGGCTTTACTGTGCGTCCCGTGCGGCTCACAGAAGCCAATTTGGAACTCTCATCGTCGTCGCTGTCCTTAGATTCCTCCACAGGTAGTGGACAGGTGACCATCCATTGCAATGGCAGCTGGACCGCCACTTCAAGCGAGTCGTGGTGCACCGTGTCGCCTGCCTCCGGCACGGGCGATGGCGTTCTGACCATCACCGCTTCGGAGAACACCAGCACCAACAGTCGCAGCGCCACGGTGACGGTGACGGCTGGCACTTTTTCGCAGACGATTACAGTGACTCAGGATGGGAAAGCAATCAGTTTGGAACTTTCATCATCGTCGCTGTCTTTGGCCTCCTCAGCAGGTAGCGGGCAGGTGGCCATCACCTGCAATGGCAGCTGGACGGCCAACTCAAGCGAGTCGTGGTGCACCGTGTCGCCTGCCTCTGGCACGGGCACTGGCGTTCTGACCATCACCGCTTCGGAGAACACCAGCACCAACAGTCGCAGCGCAACAGTGACGGTGACCGCCGGTGCTCTGACACGCACGGTAACAGTGACGCAGGGTGGTAAATCTTCTGGTGGCACTGCGCCCGCCGGGGTGGAGGCCGTTGACCTCGGCTTGCCCAGTGGCACACTTTGGGCGAACATGAACGTGGGAGCCGAGCAGCCAGAGGACTACGGTGACTACTTCGCCTGGGGCGAGACCACTGGCTACGGCGCAGACACTAACGACGGACACTCTTTCGATTGGAGCACCTACAAGTGGTGTAATGGCTATACAAATACAATGACCAAGTACTGCAATGATAGCTCTTATGGCTATAATGGCTTTACTGACGGCAAGACCGAACTCGACCTGGAGGACGATGCCGCCTACGTGAACTGGGGGGCTGCTTGGCGAATGCCGAGCAAAGCGCAGATTGATGAGTTGCGAACGAACTGTACTTGGACATGGACTACGAAGGGCACTGTCAACGGCTATGAGGTGACGGGGGCAAATGGCAACTCCATTTTCCTGCCCGCCGTGGGGTACCGCAGCGATAGTACTCTCAACGGTGTGGGTTCGCACGGCGACTACTGGTCGCGCGCACTCGTCGAGAGCGGCCCGTACCACGCGTGGGACCTGTACTTCTTTTCGAGCCACTTCGACGCGCTCACCTACTACCGTTGCAACGGCCAAAGTGTGCGGCCTGTGCGGCTTTCAGAAGTCAGTTTGGAACTTTCATCATCGTCGCTGTCTTTGGCCTCCTCAGCAGGTAGCGAGCAGGTGACCATCACCTGCAATGGCAGCTGGACTGCCAACTCAAGCGAGTTGTGGTGCACCGTGTCACCTGCCTCTGGCACGGGCGATGGCGTTCTGACCATTACCGCTTCGGAGAACACCAGCGCCGACAGTCGCAACGCAACAGTGACGGTGACAGCCGGTGCTCTGACACGCACGGTGACAGTGACGCAGGGTGGTAAATCTTCTGGTGGCACTGCGCCCGCCGGGGTGGAGGCCGTTGACCTTGGCCTGCCCAGTGGCACACTTTGGGCGAACATGAATGTGGGAGCTGAGCAGCCAGAGGACTACGGTGACTACTTCGCATGGGGCGAGACCACTGGCTACGGTGCTGACACTAACGACGGGCGCTCCTTCAACTGGGCCAGCTACAAGTGGTGTGAAGGCTCTGAGCATAAAATGACCAAGTACTGCAATGATAGCTCTTACGGCTATAATGGCTATACGGACAACAAGACCGAACTCGACCCTGAGGACGATGCCGCCTACGTGAATTGGGGACCGAATTGGCGCATGCCTACCTATGAGCAGTTCCAGGAACTCGACAACAGCAATTACACCACCACGGAATGGACCACGCAGAATGGCGTGAACGGCCGAAAGATTACCAGCAAGTCAAATGGTAACTCCATTTTCCTTCCCGCAGCAGGGTACCGCTACGTTAGTTCGCTCAGCAATGCGGGCTCGTACGGCCGCTACTGGTCGCGCACGCTCGACGAGAGCGCCCCGAGCGGCGCGGGGCGCGTGTACTTCGATTCGAGCGGCGTCAGTACGGGCTACGGCATCTACCGTTACTACGGTCAATCCGTGCGCCCTGTGCGTGTCTCAGAATAGTGCATCCTCTCCCAAGGTGCAACCCGCTCATGTTGTGGGTCGGAGTCTCAGCGGGGGCGCGATGCGGGCCGTTAGGCCGCGCCCCCAGCAGAGACTCGGAGCCACAACATGAGTCGCAATAAAATAGTCGCTGAAAGCGTCTTAGCCACCTCCCCCAGCACCTGCAAGAGAACGTCAAACAGGGCACCATATTGTTCAAAAGCGGAAGTGACCAGCTAGGACGAGTTTTCTGAAAGATATAGACAAAACGGCCATTTTACCCCTCCAAAATTCAAAAATTCTGCGCGAG
>JAFWQE010000022.1 GCA_017509155.1 Prevotella sp. | reverse complement strand
GCCGGCGTGGTGACGCGGTCGATTTCGGACTCGGGGTGCGAGCCCTCGACGCACAGCAGGCTGGCGGCACCCTTCATGGTCTGCGCCACGATGCGCTGCGCGTCGGCGGGTGAGAAGCCGAGCAGCACGCCGCCCTGCGTGTTGGCACGGATGTAGCGCAGGGCATAGGCGATGCCGCACGACGCGAGCACGAGGCCCGCATTCATGAGGCGCTCCTCGACGAGCATGGCGTCGCCCAGCTCGCGGAACAGCTGCAGCAGCTGCTCGTCCTGCTGGGGCGTGGCCCCTGCCGACGAGAGGAAGGTCATGCTCTGGCGCGTGGCGATGGCGGTGTTGGGAATGAGATAGTAGAGCACGGGCACCTCGCCGTCGCGCTCGAACAGCGCCTTGAGGTCGGCCAGGCCTACGCCGCCCACCATCGAGCAGACAATCTGCCGGCGGTAGTCGAGGAGCTGCTTCAGCTGGTCGACGAGCGGCGACAGCTTCCACGGCTTCACGGCAATGAACACCACGTCGGCATCTTTCGTGCAGACACGGTTGTCGGTGGTGGTACGGATGCCCGGGGCGTTGGCCCTGATGCGTTCGAGCTTCTCGGGATGGGTGTTGCTGATGCAGATGTCACTGGCACTGACGAGGGAGCTCTGTGCGAGTCCGAACGCCAGGGCGCTGCCGATGTTGCCTGCTCCGATGATGGCTATCTTCATTTCTGGTTGTCTTTTTCTCTAATTTCCTTGCGGCGAATCTTGCCGGAGATGGTCTTGGGCAGTTCGTCGACGAACTCGATGATGCGGGGGTACTTATAGGGTGCCGTGACGCGCTTGACGTGCTGCTGGAGTTCCTTCACGAGGTCGTCGCCGGCCTTGTCCTTCCATTCCTTGCCGAGCACGATGGTGGCCTTGACCACCATGCCGCGTATCTCGTCGGGCACGCCGGTGATGGCACATTCGACGACGGCGGGGTGCGTCATCAGCGCCGACTCGACCTCGAACGGGCCGATGCGGTAGCCGCTGGACTTGATGACGTCGTCGATGCGGCCTTCGAACCAGTAGTAGCCGTCCTCGTCGCGCCATGCCACGTCGCCCGTGTGGTAGTAGCCGTCGCGCCACGTCTTGCGTGTCTGCTCCTCGTCGCGGTAGTAGAACTTGCAGAGTCCGAGCGGCTTGCCGTTCTTGAGGCTGATGACGATCTCGCCCTTCTCACCCTCCTCGCAGAACGAGCCGTCGGGTTTCATCAAGGCGATGTCGTACTGGGCGTTGGGGATGCCCATGGAACCGGGCTTGGGCGTCATCCAGGGCATGGTGCCCAGCGTCATGGAGGTCTCGGTCTGGCCGAAGCCTTCCATGAGCTTGATGCCTGTGAGCTCGAGGAACTTGTCGTAGACGGCGGAGTTCAGCGCCTCGCCTGCCGTGGTGCAATACTCGAGCGAGGAGAGGTCGAAGCGCGAGAGGTCCTCGCGAATCATGAAGCGGTAGATGGTGGGCGGCGCACAGAACGACGTGATGCGGTACTTCTCGATCTGATGGAGCAGGGCATCGGCGTTGAACTTCTCGTGGTCGTAGACGAAGAGGCACGCGCCGGCTATCCACTGTCCGTAGATTTTTCCCCAGACGGCCTTTCCCCAGCCCGTGTCGGCCACGGTCAGATGGATGCTGTGCTCCTTCAGGTTGTGCCAATAGACGCCGGTGGTGAGGTGGCCCAGCGGATAGAGAAAGTCGTGGGCGACCATCTTCGGCTCGCCCGAGGTGCCGCTGGTGAAGTAGAGGAGCATGATGTCGTCGTTGGTGTTCACGTGGGCAGGGCGCTGGAAGGCGGGAGCCGAAGCAATCTCGTCGTTCCAGGAATGGAAGAAGCCCTCCTGGACGGGACAGTGCTTGGCGGCATCGGGTCCCACAACGATGACCGACTGGACGGTCGGACTCTCGGGCAGTGCCTCGGTGATCTGCGAAAGCACATAGGCGTCGTCGACGCAGATGATGGCCTTCACCGATGCGCGCTCGTTGCGGTAGATGATGTCCTTCTTCGTGAGCATGTGGGTGGCAGGAATGGCCACGGCACCCAGCTTGTGGAGGGCCAGCATGGAAATCCACCACTCGAGGCGACGCTTCAGGATGAGCATGACCATGTCGCCGCGGCCGATGCCGAGCTGCTGCAGGTAGGCAGCAGCCTGGTCGCTGCGCTGCTTCATGTCGGCGAAGGTGAGTCGGACCTCTGCCCCATGTTCGTTGGTCCAGAGCATGGCTTGCTTGTCGGGATGCTCGGCCGCCCATACGTCCATCACATCATAGCCGAAGTTGAAATTCTCTGGAATGATAAACTCTAAATTCTTGTTGTAGTCGTCCACCGACGTGAACGTAGTTGTCCTTAAAAATCTTTCTACCATAAAAAACGGGTACCTTTTTTAGAATATGATGGCCAGGAAGCGCACGTGGTGGTCGCCCAAAGTGCGCATGCCGTGTGGCTGGGTGGCATCGAAATAGATGCTGTCGCCCTCGCTCAGGGTGAGCACCTTCGTGCCGATGGTGAGCTCCATCGTGCCTTCGAGCACCATGTTGAACTCCTGGCCTGAATGTGAGTTCATCTCCTTGGGCGTGCCGGCGGGCTTAGGCTCGACGGTGACGATGAAGGGGTCGGCCTTTCTGCCGCGGAAACCGCTGGCAAGGCTCTCGTACTGGTAGGCACTGCGTCGCTCAACGCTCTTGCCCTTGCCCTTGCGGGTGAGGAAGTAGGAGTTCATCTTCGGCTCTTCGCCGAACAGGAGGGCGTCGAGCGAGATTCCGTAGTGCCTGGCAATTGTCTGAAGGTTGGCCACGGAGAGCTCGGCTTCGCCACGCTCCATGGCCTCGTAGTCGCTGACAGCAATACCGCAGAGGTCAGCCATCGTCTTAGCATCTGCCTCGAAGATGTCGCGAAGACCGCGCAGTCGCTGCCCGATTTGCATGAGTTGTTCGTCCATTGTGTTACGATTTGTTGCGTTATCCGGCCGCAAAGTTACAAATTATAATCCTATACACCAAGAATTCTTCTGAATTTTTCAATGAAAAGGTCTGCTTCGGCGATGGTAAGGCATAGTGGCGGCAGTAATCGGAGGGTGTTGGTGCCGGCACAACCCGTGAAGACGTGCTCCTCGCTGATGAGGCGCTGGCGCACTTCCCGATGTGGGACGCTCAGGTCGATGCCGATCATCAGGCCGCGTCCGCGAACGTCGGTGATGGTGACGGGGGCCTGTTCGGAGAGCAACAGCGTCTGCAGGGTGTGGAGTTCGCTGATGAGATGCTCGCCGACGATGCGTGCGTTCTCGACCAGCTGCTCGTTTTCCATGACGTCGAGCACGGCCAATGCTGCCGCACAAGCCAGGTGGTTGCCGCCGAAGGTGGTGCCAAGCTGTCCGTATTCGGGCTTGAAGTCAGGCGAAATGAGCACCGCTCCCATCGGGAAACCGTTGGCGATGCCCTTTGCCACGGTGATGATGTCGGGACGGATGCCCAGCCACTGATGGGCGAAGAACTTGCCCGAGCGGCCGTAGCCGCACTGAATCTCGTCGCAGATGAGCACCACACCGAAGCGCTTGCAGGCATAGGCCAGCTCCTGTGCAAACAGGGGACTTACCATCTGAATGCCGCCGACGCCCTGGATGCACTCCAGGATGACTGCCGCGATGCCTCCCTTCACCATTTCGCGCACCCAGGCCTCGATGTCGTTCAGCGGCAGGAACTTGGCGTGGTGGTTGTCGTTGATGGGGGCGACGATTTTGGGATTGTTGCTCATCTCTACGGCCAGGCTGGTGCGCCCGTGAAAAGCCTTGTGGGCCGAGAGTACCCGTGTGTAGCCCGTCTTGAACGATGCCAGCTTCAGGGCATTCTCGTTGGCTTCGGCACCGCTGTTGACAAGGAACAGCTGGTAGTCTTCGTAACCCGAAACACGGCCCAGGCGTTCGGCCAGTTCACGCTGCAGCGGATTGACGACGGAGTTGGAGTAGAAGCCCAGTTGGCTGACCTGTTTCGTGATGGCCTCGATGTAGTGAGGATGCGAATGGCCGATGCTGATTACTGCATGGCCGCCGTAGAGGTCGAGGTAGTCTTGCCCTTTGTCGTCGACGACGTGGCAGCCTTGACCTTTGACAATGTTAATGTCAAACAGGGGATAAACATCGAATAGATTCATATCATGACCCTTTCTATAATTACCTTTAACCTATTACCTATTACCTATTACCTGTTACCTATAACCTATCACCTATTACCTAAAAAGCATTAGCTTTTAATCTCAGTCCCGTGGTTTCATCGAGTCCGAACATCAGGTTCATGTTCTCCACAGCCTGTCCGACGGCACCTTTCAACAGGTTATCGATGCAGGAAGTGACGAGCACCTTGTTGCCGAAGACGTCGACATGGACGAGGCACTTGTTGGTGTTGGTCACCTGCTTCAGGTCGATGGGCCGCATACTGTAATGGGTGAAGGGCTCGTCGGCATAGAACTGCTGGTATAAAGCCGGCCAGTCGGTGGGACTTCCTTCCTTCATGTCCTCGGGCAGGCGGACCACCGCAGTGGCAAAGATGCCTCGGGCAAAGTCGCCGCGGTAGGGAATGAAGTCGATGGCGGGGCCTCCGGGCTCACCAATCAGCGGGAGCTGACGGTCGGCAGCCTGTTGTAACAGGTTGAGCGACTGGCAAATCTCGGGTACGTGCTGATGCTGGAAAGGCTTGTAGATGCTCAAATTGTCCATGCGCCACGAGAAGTGGGTGGTGGCCTGCGGGCGCTGACCGGCTCCCGTCGAACCCGTGATGGCGTTGACGCTGACGTCGTTGGTCAGCACGCCGCGGTGGGCCAATGGCAGCAAAGCCAGCTGAATGGCGGTGGCAAAACAACCAGGGTTGGCCACATGCCGGGCCTGTCGGATGGCATCGCGGTTGAGCTCGGGCAGGCCATAGACAAAGTCGTGACTGCCTTTCAGCCGGAAGTCCTGCGCCAAGTCGATGATGCGGACGTGCGGCGGAATGGCGTGCTCGGACAGGAACTGCCCGCTCTTTCCATGACCGAAACATAAAAACACAACGTCCACATCGGACACGGGCGCTTCCGATGTGAACGTCAGGTTACATTCGCCAAGCAATCCCTCGTGGACGTCGCTCACGGGGTTACCGGCATTACTTTCGCTGTTGATGAACGTCAACTCGGCCTCGGGGTGGTTAATAAGCAGGCGGATGAGTTCGCCGGCTGTGTAGCCTGCCCCGCCGAGGATTCCAATTTTTATCATTCTTACTGGTCTACTGCTTAGGCATGATGAGCCAAAGCAAAATGTAGATCGGGACGCCTGCGAAGGCACTGAACAGTGTCAGTAGCAGATAGACGATGCGCACGATGGCGGGATCAAAGTCAAAATATTCTGCAATACCGCCACAGATGCCGGCGATCCAACGGTCTTGCGACCGCAAAAGTTTCTTTCCTGTTGCCATAATCTTATCTCCTTTTGTTTGGTTGTTTGTCTGTTAGACGCAGCAACCATCGAAAAGGTTGCACGAGAGGGTAGATTTTTTAGTGAAGAGTGAACAGTATTTAGTGAATAGTGAACAGTGAAGAGTGAATAGCTTATGATTACTCTCTCTGCTGTGAGTTTACAATTGTTCTTTCAGGGGTGAATTACGATTGTTCTCTCTGCTGTGAATTTGCAATTGTTCTTTCAGGGGTGAATTGATGATTGCTCTTTCTGCTGTGAATTTACAATTGTTCTTTCAGGGGTGAATTACGATTGTTCTCTCTTGCGTGAGTTTGTGATTGCTCTTTCAAACACGAGGACCTCGCAGGCGAGGCAAGCTGTAGCCCATCGAGCAGGCGAGGCAAATCATAAACTATTCACTATTCACTATTCACTAT
>JAFWQE010000169.1 GCA_017509155.1 Prevotella sp. | reverse complement strand
GTCGCAATTTCAGAAACCCCAGGTCTACTGACCTGGGGATAGAAATCCAGTGTGGGGGTGCCGACTTCGGAGATGTCGCACCTAGCTATGTCTTCATTTCGTGCGACATCTCCGAAGTCGTAGTCCTCTCACAGCATGCAAATACCCCAGGTCGGTAGACCTGGGGTTTCTGATATCAGGACCTCTCCGAGGTCCGTAGGCAAGATGCGGGCAGACACGGGGGTCTGCCCCTACGCGTGGGGCGCTCTCTTGCGACATCTTCGAAGTCGCACATGGTTATTTCTTCTCGTTGAGAGGCTTTTGCTGAGCTTGATAACCAAGCTTCTGGATACTCTTCTGCAGTTTCTCAGGAGTGGTCTTGTTGGCATCGTAGCTGATGGTGACGGTCTTTTCCTTCAGGTTGGTCTTCAGGTCCTTCACGCCTTTCTCCCATCCAATGGTGCCTTCAATCTTCTTCTGGCAGTTCTCGCAATGCATTGAAACGTCGAAGGTTACCGTTTTCACCGCCTTTTTCTTGTCGCCGGCACTGGCGGTCAGCGTCGTTGCCACCAGGGCAATAATCATGATCAGTTTTTTCATGTTGATATTCTGTTTTATTCTATTCCATTTGCACTAAAAATACTTCCCGATGTTGAAGCGAATGCCCGCATACACCTTCCTGCCCGTGATGGGAGCCCACACCTGCGAGGCATCGAAGCCTGTGGCGTAGGGGTCTTCCCACCCGATGATGGGGTCAGGCTGCCGATAGCTCAGCAGGTTCTCTCCACCTATATAGACGTCGAAGAGCCGGAAACGTTTAGTCACCTGCCCAAACAGCAGGGCATAGGCAGGCGAGTGCCTGGCGTCCAGCGTGCCCGTCGTGGCGTCGTAGCTTCCCGGAAGACGCGTGCGGCCGTTCAGCTGCAGCGTCGCGTCGAACACCCATCGCCTCATGGCAGTGGCATACTGCAGGTTGAGCAGTGCCTTGTACGAAGGCACGAGCGGCACGGATGCCGTGTAGCAGCCGTTGCCCAGCACCTGCATCTGCGTAATGCGCTGCAGGGTGTATCGCCAGGCAGCATACATCGTCAGCCCCTTCGCCAGCGGCATCGAAAGGTCGGTCTGCCACGTGTCGGAGTAGCTCTTGCCAGGACTCTCATAGATGTATGCGGCAAGGGGCGAGGCATCCAGGTCGGTCACCAGCCTACGGCCGAACTGCACGTGGTAGAAGTCGGCCGACAGCGTGGCTTCCTGCTGATTCCAGATGGGGATGGTGAATATCACGTTGCCGCCAATGTTCCAGGCGTGTTCCAGCCTGTCGTCGGCATGCCCGAGGAGCAGCAGCCGGCCCGATGCCATCAGTCCCATCTGCTCGGTCAGCGGATTCGCCATGCGGTAGCCTCGGCCTGCCGAGAGGCGTGCCACCACCCACCGCCGTGGTGCATACTTGATGTTCAGGCGCGGCGTCAGCAGCCATCCATGGTGCAGCATGTAGTCGGCCCTCAGCCCCATCTGCACCGTCACGTCCTTCAGCTGCGTGTTCGTGTACTCGGCAAACAGCCCGTAGTCGCTCACCTTCAGCCGTTCCTCGTAGCTGTTGCCCGGGTCTGTCCATGCCCCCTGCGTCTCTGTCCCTATGTCAGGGGTGTGCTGACGATGCGTGTAGCTGGTTTCGAAGAGGTCGAACAGATAGCTTGCGCCCACCTGATAGGTATGCCCCGGCCCCAGGTCGCTGTTGAAAATCACGTTGCCGAAGTAGCTCTTCTGGTCGGAGTGTAGTCCTTTCGGCCCGTAGTGGGTGCGCAGTCCGTGCAGCGTAACGCTGTTGATGATGCCCAGACTCTGTCCCTCGCGATGTCCGATGCTGATGCCGGTCTTGTTCGACGCCTGGAAGTTCAGGTTGCGCGTGCCCACGCCATAGGCGTGCGCGCGGTGTTCCTTCATCGTTTGCCCGGCCTCGCGTTGGTCGAAGGTGAAGTGCACGTCCATGCGGCTTTGCACACCGTGCTCCTCGTCGGCAAAGAGCCACCTGTTGTAGATGTTGTAGTTGTGCACCTTTGGCATGTCCATGAAGCCGTCGTCGTTGGCATCCATACGGCTGTGCCATCGTTCGGGCATGGTGGTCTGCGTGGTGTGCAGGAACAGTGCGCCGAACAGCTTCGCCGAGAACTGGTGTTTCGCCACGGCGTTCACCTCGTTGTGCAGCTCCGTGTCGGTGTACAGGTCTATGTAGATGGGCTGCCCCGTGTTGGGTTTCCTGTAGTCCAGATTGATTTGACCGGTGATGCCCTCAAAGCCATTCACCACCGTGCCGGCACCCTTCGATATGCTGATGCCCTCCAACCACGAAGCAGGTGTGTAGTCCCAGCCAAACTGATAAGCCAGTCCGCGCAGCGTCGGCACGTTCTCAGCCATCGTCTGCGTGTAGATGCCCGACAGGCCGAGCATCTGAATCTGTCGCGTGCCCGTCACGGCATCGCTGTAGCTGGTCTGTGTGGTGGCCGTGTTCTCGAACGACGACGACAGCGTGCAGCAGGCCATCTTCGTCAGCCCCGAACGGTTGATGGTCTCCAGCTGTCCCAGCGACGTGCGGTTTTGCAGCATGCCCTGCTGATGCGAGGTCACGGTGACCTCCTGCAGATTCACCTGTCGGGTGGTGTCCTGCTGGGCATGTGCGGCTGTAGCCGCTATCAGGCTGGCCATGGCCAGCACCATTGTTTTTATCATCTGCTTTCAGTAAAACTGTTATCACGAAATACAATGCAGGCGCAATGTCTTTCCGTATATGACATCGCGCCTGCAAAGTTAAATGTTTTCCATAAATCTGCCAAATCTGGCGACAGTTTTTTAGTCGTCACCACGTTCTTTCCTAACGCTCTATCACGAGCAGGTCGGCCGTGGGCTTGTAGTCGAAGTCGCTGTAGCCCAGCTGCTGCACGGCCAGGAAGTGGCGGTCGGCCGAATAGCACACCTCCAGGCGGAACGGTCCCATGGCAGCCCGCTCGTAGCCTTCAATCTGGCTGAGCAGCGTGTCGATGTCGGTCGTGGCATCGGCCTTGGCCAGCAGCCGGCGTATGCGGTCGCCGTTCTCCGTGGTGTAGTCGTATTGCTGAGCGACGATGGGGCTCTGTGTGGGCTCATAGACGGCCTTTGTCAGCAGTCCGAAGAATGATTTCTTAATTGTGATATGGTGGTTGCTGCTGATAGCCTCAGCCATCAGCATGTTTGTTAATTTTGCCATTTGATTGATTGTTTTTATGGAAGTTAAAGGAAGTAATATGTGCTCTTTGGCCTTGCAGGCCGCATAGATTCCGGGCGTTCATCTACTTCCGAAAGTTGAATGATTATTGTTCGAGGATTATTTAAAAGGGCCTAAAGGGCCTGAAGAGCCTGAAGGACCTGAAGGCTGTGGCCCTTTTCAACGAACAATATGCCTCAGCGCAATCACAAAATAATCGCGCGAGGCCACCATGCGGAAAGGCGCCCTGAGGGCAACGGTCTTTCCGTAGGTGCAGAGGGGGATAAGGGGTTTCTTGTTGTTGATGGTGTTCCACGGGTAGCGTGCCGACAGCCGGTGGGGCTTGAAGCCCGTGCTGGGCAGCACGCGCTGTGGACGTGTGTTACAAATACGACTGGGCTGCTGGCCGTCCTCAATGATGGCCGTTGCTATGTGCCACATCTCCTCGCGCGCGTCGTGCAGCACGTCGCGCTGGCCACGGTCGTCGTAGGCCGCGGCTGATGCCGCCTGACAGGTGCAGGCTGCAAGCATCAGTAGCAATTGCAACAGCAGTCTCATTCCTTCAATCTCGTGTTTGCGAGCGCAAAGTTAGCACTTTTTCTTGAGACCACAATCAGAACTCCTGAAAACTTTTCTAAGAGAAGTATTGCGTTTTCGTTTTTTTTTCACTAATTTTGCAGTCAAATATTACGAACAATCAAAACAAAACAACCCTTTTCAATGAAAACGACAACTAAACTTCTCGCACTGGCAGCGATGGCACTGGCATCGTTCAGCACAGTGCAGGCCCAGCGACAGCTGGTGCTTAACACCAAACCCGGAGCACCTGT
Organism: Prevotella sp.; assembly: GCA_017509155.1. GTDB lineage: Bacteria > Bacteroidota > Bacteroidia > Bacteroidales > Bacteroidaceae > Prevotella. Next base: position 1,905 of record JAFWQE010000169.1, on the reverse strand, counting down.
CCAGTCCACTATGTATGGCATCTTCTTCGAAGACATCAACTTTGGTGCCGACGGAGGACTCTATGCCGAGCTCGTGGCTAACCGTTCGTTTGAGGCACCTCTGCACATCACGCCCGCAGGCGAACGTCTATCAGGAGGCCTTCAGGGCTGGAACGTGTTCGGCAACGTGCAGTTGAAGAACGACAACCCCGCCTTCGAGCGCAATCCTCACTATGTCCTGCTCAGCGACGACGGCCATCGCGAGAAGTTCACCGGCCTTGAGAACCACGGCTACTTCGGCATGGGATTCAAGAAGGACATGACCTACAAGTTCTCTGTCTATGGCATGTCTGAAGGTGCCAACGGCGGACGTATTCGCATCGAGCTCGTCGGCAGCGACAACGAGGTCATGGCCAAGAAGTCGCTCAACATCGGCGGAGCCAAATGGAGCAAGTACGAGACTGAGATCACCGCTCCCCGCACCGATGCCAAGGGCTTCATGCGCATCTATCTGGAAAGCCGCGAGGGCGTACGCCTCGACCACGTGTCGCTGATGCCCGCCGATGCCTGGCAGGGATGCCTGCGTGCCGACCTCGTCAAGGACCTCAAGGACCTGCATCCCGGCGTGTTCCGCTTCCCTGGCGGCTGCATCGTCGAGGGCACCGACCTGGCTTCGCGCTATCAGTGGAAGAACTCCGTAGGTCCCGTCGAGAATCGTCCGCTGAACGAGAACCGCTGGAACTACACCTTCCCGCACCGTCTCTTCCCCAACTACTACCAGACCTACGGCATGGGCTTCTATGAGCTCTTCTGCCTGTCGGAGTACATTGGTGCCGAGCCCCTGCCCATCCTGAACGTCGGACTGGCCTGCCAGTATCAGAACGACGACAAGGATGCCGCACGCGTCCACGTCGCCGTCAGCGACCTGCAGCCCTACATCGACGACTGCCTCGACCTCATCGAGTTCTGCAACGGCTCCACCGACACCAAGTGGGGCAAGCTGCGCACCGACATGGGCCACCCCGCACCCTTCAACCTGAAGTTCATCGGCGTCGGCAACGAGCAGTGGGGACCGCTCTACCCAGAGCGTCTCGAGCATTTCGTGAAGGCCATCCGTGCCAAGTATCCGAAGATCAAGATCGTGGGCAGCAGCGGTCCTGAGCCCGACGACAAGGGCGGCAAGCAGTTCACCTATGGCTGGAACGAGATGACGCGCCTGAAGGCCGACCTCGTCGACGAGCACTACTACCGCAATCAGGAGTGGTTCAAGGACAACATCACCCGCTACGACAACTACGACCGCAAGGGCCCGAAGGTGTTTGCCGGTGAATATGCCTGCCACATCTCGCAGCCCGCACTGCCTGTGCCCGAAGGAAAGAACGTCTTCGATGCCGCCCTCTACGAGGCTGCCCTCATGACGGGCATCGAGCGCAATGCCGACGTCGTCCACATGGCCACCTACGCACCCCTCTTCGCCCACGAGGAAGGCTGGCAGTGGCGTCCCGACCTCATCTGGATGGACAACCTCCGCACTGTGCGCACGCCCAACTACTACGTGCAGCAGCTCTACGCCATGAACCCCGGCACCAATGTGCTGTCGCTCACCGAGCAGGTGAAGAATGGCAAGAAGACCGTGGCTCAGGCTGTCACCGGACAGGACAATCTCTGCGCATCGGCCGTCTTCGACAAGGCTTCCGGTAAGTACATCGTGAAGTTTGTCAATCTGGGCAATGCTCCCCAGCAGGTGCAGCTCACCTTCAAGGGCCTGAAGGCACTGCCCGCAGCAGGCAACGTGCAGCTTACCACCCTGCATAGCGACGATCCCATGGCTTGCAACACCATCAGTCGTCCCACCGTGATAGTGCCTGTCGAGCGCGCAGCCAGCGACCTGACTGTCGATAAGAACGTGGCTACGTTCACCGTTCC
>JAFWQE010000168.1 GCA_017509155.1 Prevotella sp. | reverse complement strand
TTCACTCTTCACTCTTCACTTTCAATCGCTTTCCTCATCTATGACAATCAGGTTTCTCTCGCTTTGTTTCCTTTGCCTGACAGGGCTGTGCGCCTGGGGACAGGACATGTCGGCCAAGCTGCAGAGCTATCGCGACTTCTGCATGCAGGTGGACAAGGGCTTCAGCCAGAAGAGCAACGAGCTGCTGATGGAATGCATCGAAGAGTGCGTCGACGATGAGTTTATCTTCCACGGCGACACCATCCAGCTGACGGAGCTGTTGCGCTTCGAGGAGGTCGACACGGTGGCCAAGGCTCCCACAAAAGGACACATCGTCTTTGTACCGCAGTATGTTGACTCCATCCTTGTGGCCGGACTGGTGGACAGTCCTGAGCGCTTCGACTTTCTTTCGGGAGCCGAACTGACGAAGCGTGCCGGCATGGTGGACGTGTGCTATCGCCACTGTGCCCTCAAAGCCCGCGGCAAAGGCGTCTATGCCATCAAGGCCTCTGGCCGCATGGAGGTGATGGTCTTTGCCGAGAAAGACGGACGCGTGAACCTGAGCGTCTGCGACGAGAGAAACCAGAAGAACCTGTCTGACTGCACGCAAGGAGGCAAGCAGACAGCCTACGTCGGCTGGGACATGGAACGTTTCGGCCGGGTTGTGATAACCGTTGAGAACGCCACCGACAAGGAAGTGGCCTTTGTTATCGCCACCAACTAATCAGAATCAAATTTAACGAACGCCAGAATGCGGGGAGTTGTTGTTGCTTGTCTGCTGGCTGTCTGTACCATTGCAATGGGGCAGGACAGCTTTGTGAAGAACCGCAACCGAGCCAATGAGCTGTTCCGACAGCACCTGTGGCAGGAGGCGCGCGCTGCCTTTGAGGAAGCAGAGCGCGGTTTCGGCGCGCGACGGTCGGACATCATCACGCTGGATTTCTATCAGAAAATGGGCGAATGCTACAGACAGCTCGGCGACTACCGTAACGCGCTCAGGTGCTATCAGCAGCTGGAGGAGCGGCTCGCCGACAGGCAGATGGACGGAAGACAAGGCGAAGAGCGCGACGCGCTGCTGGCTACGAAGATGAGCGAGATATGGATGGCCATGCAGCAGTACCCGTCGGTGGTGAGCGCTTTGCGGAAGGTGCGCTCGGAGAATCCATACGTGGAGAACCAGCGCGTAGTGAACCTCGCCTCGGCTCTCTATCTCACCGGACAGAAGGAACAGGGACTGGCCATGCTCGACAGCACACGCCGCGCCCATGCCGACAGCCGCGACGCCACCTTCCTGACGTGCAGCAACAACTACGCCTGGATGCTGAATGCCGAGGGCAGGCACAGCGAGGCCGTCGAGGCATTCCGCTCACTGCTGCCGGCCTTCAACGCACCCGGCAAGGAGCGCAGCATCTGTCTGGGCAACATGGCCATTGCTGAGGCCCAGACCGGCGACCCCGCCGCGGTGGGCCACATTGAAGAGGCGCTCGACTACATGAAACAGGCCTACGGCGAACAGCATCCCGACTGCATCATTCTGATGCGAAAGCGCGCTGAGGTGCTCTTTGCACTGCAGCGCAGACAGGAGGCCACCGCCGCCTTCAAGGACTTCTTCGAGCACGAGCGACAGTACATTGTCGACAACTTTGCCTACATGACCGAGCGCGAAAGGCGCAACTACTGGAAGATGGAACAGCCGTTGCTGGCCGAGTGTTTCGCCACCGAGGATGCCGATCCGGCGTTTCTTTTGGATGTGGCCATCTTCTCGAAAAGCGTGCTGTTTCAGGCAAACCGCGACTTCCTCAGTGAGACATCCGCCGACTCATTGCTCCAGAAGAGCTACCAGCAGATAAGGCAGCTGAAATACCAGCTCAGGGTGGCCGACATCGCCCAGCGGCCATCGCTGCAACGCCAGGCACAGCAACTGGAGCACCAGATGATGAGCCGTGTGGGCAGCATGAAGCAATTCAACGAGCATCTCCTGGTGAACGCCCGGCAGGTGATGGCAGCCTTGGGCAACAAGAAAGAGGCCGTGGTGGAGTTTGTGCGCTACACGCTGCGCGACACCGTGCGCTACGGTGCCATCATCGCCCAGCAGCAGAAACCCGTGCGCTTCATCAGACTGTTCTCGCAAGACGAACTCTATCACTATCCCATCATGGGAAACGCCAGGCTGAAAGGCGAGCTGTTGCCTGCCATTCAGCATGCGTTCAACGTTCAGCAGAACATCAAGAACAAAAACAACATCTACTCCGACACCGCTCTCTATGCAAAGATTTGGAACCCCATTCTGCGCCACATTCCGCGCGGTTCCACCGTCTATTTTTCGCCCGAGGGCATCTTCCACCTTCTGGCCATCGAGTACCTTTGCACCGAGAAACCCACCCACAGCTTCTTCCGTCTTTCTTCTTCGCGCGCCCTCTACGACCATCGCCACGCCCCCGTTGCGGCAGTTTCAAAGTCGACAGGTCGTCGCAACAAGACCCTGCTGGTGGGAGGTGTGAACTATCAGGACACCACGCGCGTACATTCTTTTAATACGCCTCTGCCCGACCGCGACGGCAGCCGCATCATGAGCCACGACCAGGTGCTCCCCGACGAGCGCGCAGGCTTCGGGTTCCTGAACGGATCACTCAGCGAGGCCGACACGCTCCAGCAGATACTGCCCGCAGGTTCTTGCCAGATGTATACCTTCGGAGAACCCACCGAAGAACTGCTCAAGCAGGAAATGCAGAAGTATTCCGTCGTCAACATTTCCACCCACGGCTACAGTCTGGCCATAGGCGAACCCGACGACAGTCAGCTGCAGAAGGACTCTTTGCGCGAAGACCTCTCCCTGCTCCGCTGCGGCATCGTGCTCGCCGGCGCAGACCACACGGCGCAGCAGCGCCCCGAGAACGAGTTCTTTGAAGACGGACTGCTCACGGCCAGCGAGATAAGCGAGCTGAACCTCACCGGCGTAAGCCTCGTGGTGCTCTCCGCCTGTCAGACGGCGCTCGGACTGGTCAGCGAAGACGGACTCACCGGTCTGCCCCACGGACTGAAGAAAGCCGGCGTAGAGACTGTGGTGGCCTCGCTATGGACCGTCGACGACGAAGGCACGCAGCTTCTCATGAGTAGCTTCCACAAGCACCTCAACAGCGGCAAGTGCAGAACCCGGCGCGAGGCGCTCCAACGGGCACAGGACGAGCTCCGCAAGCGCGACGGCAAGAAGACGACATTCTACAAAAGCGAGTTCAACCCCGCCACCATGACCACCCGAAAGGTGAAGACCACCACCCAGAAAACCTTCAACGACCCTTACTACTGGGCCCCCTTCATCGTCATCGACGGCTTCTAATCCCCCCTGTTATGTAAACCACGGCACCGCCGTGGTCAAAAAAAAAGACCCCCACCCAAATGAACAGACCCCTCCTCCTCATCACCACCCTGCTCCTTGCTTTGACGGCAGCAGCACAGCGCTCCACGCGTTCCGCGGCCGGCGGCACCTCCGTCGACGTCACCCGCTACAAGGTCACCCTCCACCAGGACTCGCGCATGGCCTCCAGGCTCAGCGACATCTGGCAGCAAAAGGAGATGGCTGCGTCCACCGAACAGCAGCGCGGCTTCTTCAACAACACCTACGACGTGCTCAAGACGCAGTCGCTCGGGCTCCTCTCAAGCAGCGTCACCAGCGTACTCACCCTCGGGGCCGGCGCGGTGATGGAGCTTTTCAAGAGCAACAAGGCCGACTGGAGGAAAATGGTGCAGCAAGAGAACAGCTTCGTCAAGGAAATCAGCACCATCGAGAGCGTCAACGACTTCTACGACCGCGTCTCCACCAGCAGCGCCATGGATCCCTCGGGCATGACCTTCAACGGCTTTTCCTGCGTGCAGATGCGAGGCAACGACACCGTGCTCTATGTGTCGTGCCACCTGAAGGACACCGACGAGGCGCTCCAGCGCATCATCCATCACTCCAAGTTTGAACTGCAGCTCGACACCCTCGTGTTCCGCCCCTATCTCTGCGACCTTCCCAACGACAGCACGAGGTCTTTCTCACAGCGCACGCCCACCTTCTCGTTTAGCCAGCGACGCAATCTGAACCTCCGCCTGCAGACGCAGATCACCAGTTCTTGGATCAACCAGGCCATTCAGGTCTACCAGAACCAGCTTCTCGGAGAGTTCGCCGTCAACGTACCCATCAGCGAGAAAGAGCTCGAAGCCGACAGCGTGTTCCGCTACGTCAGCGGCCGCCCCACCAACAAGGTGAAAGACATACAGATGATTGGCGACTGCTTCATCGTTCCGCGTTCCTATATCGGTGTGCGCGATGCCGACGGCAACTACCTCGACGTGTGGGGCACCGGACAATACCACGTGAAGATGAAGCTCATGGAGACCTGCAACATCACTCCCGCTTTCGAAAGCAACTGGAAAGCCGACTGGAAGGCCCGAAAGCGCAGCGCCCGCAACCCCTCGCCCGTCACACAGATATGGACCACCGTTAAGCAGACACTCGCCGACAATGGCAAGCAGTGCATACTCAGTGTCATCGAGGCTCCCACCAATTACGCTCTCGAAGAAGTCGTAGGCCCCCTGCCAACAACAGGACAGGCCGGCGCCAAGGCAGCCGGCGCTGCCAAGGCTTCTGGACAGCAGAGGAAGTAGAAACTCTGCAGAAATAAACCTTTTTTAGATTCATTCGTCTAAGTAAGAGTAATTTTCAAACTTTATAACAAAAAAAGAAAATGAGAAAAGTATTTTTGACGCTTGCCATGATTGCCGTCTCAGTGGGCATGATGGCACAAACAAAGTTCCACGACGTTGAAGCCCAAGAGGCTACAGGTCCCGTAAAATCCATCGTTTCCAGCATCATGGGCAACGAGCAGACCATCAACTTCACTCCCGAGGGAAAGATGGAGGAAGGCCAGTTCACCGACATGGTCTACGACGAGAATGGCTACCTGCAGTCGGCTAAGATGGAAATGCAGGGCATGAAACTCGACGTGAAGTTCACATGGAAGAACGGTAAGGTGGCTGGCAACACCGTCAACATGATGGGCCAGGAGATGACTGCCACCGTCGCCTACAACGACAAAGGCGCTCCCATGAGTGAGACAATCAATGTGGCCGGACAGTTCCTCGTCACCGCATATTCCGATTATCAGTACGACGACCACGGCAACTGGATCAGCCGCAAGGCAACCGTCCAGGGCCAGACTATGGACCAGGCTCGCACCATCACGTACTACGAGTAATCCCACATTCATAAAGTTAGCAGAAGCTTTTTTAAGTGAAGAGTGAAGAGTGAAG
>JAFWQE010000167.1 GCA_017509155.1 Prevotella sp. | reverse complement strand
GGTGAACGGCAAGAGCGCTGGTCCCGAGGCTAAGAACGTGATCTTCCTCTCTGCCGATGCCTTCGGCGTGCTGCCTCCCGTATCTATCCTCACTCCCGAGCAGACCAAGTACTACTTCCTCTCTGGCTTCACTGCCAAGCTGGCTGGTACAGAGCGCGGCATCACAGAGCCCACACCCACATTCTCGGCTTGCTTCGGCCAGGCTTTCCTCGAGCTGCATCCCACAAAGTATGCTGAGGAGCTGGTGAAGAAGATGGAGAAGAGCGGTGCCAAGGCCTACCTCGTGAACACAGGTTGGAACGGTACGGGCAAGCGTATCTCTATCAAGGACACTCGCGGCATCATCGACGCCATACTGGGCGGCGCCATCCTGAAGGCTCCCACCAAGAAGATTCCTTACTTCAACTTCGAGGTTCCCACACAGCTCGACGGCGTGGCATGGGGCATCCTTGACCCGCGCGACACCTACCAGAACCGCGATGAGTGGGAAGAGAAGGCTAAGGACCTGGCTGCACGCTTCATCAAGAACTTCAAGAAGTACGAGGGCAACGAAGCCGGTAAGGCTCTGGTTGCTGCTGGCCCGAAGCTCTAAGCAGATATAATACATTATTCTTATAATAAGTAAAACGAGGACCGTGCCATTATTGGTACGGTCCTCGTTTCGTTTCTGAAGCTATGGAAATAACAGAATGAGACCGTGAACTGATGCGCCTTTCCATCCGTCTGGCCAACGAAAGCATGGCCAATGGTGGTGGGCCCTTTGGCGCTGTGGTGGCAAAAGACGGGCAGGTGGTGGCGGCAAGCGCCAACAGCGTGGTCAACGACAACGACCCGACAGCCCATGCTGAAGTGAATGCCATAAGGGAGGCCTGTCGGCGGCTGGGCACAATCGACCTGTCGGGATGCACCATCTACGCCACGTGCGAGCCGTGCCCCATGTGTCTGGGTGCCATCTATTGGGCCCGCATCGACCGCATTTTCTACGGCAATACGCGAAAAGACGCCCGCGACATTTCCTTTGCCGACGACTTCATCTACGAGGAACTCGACCGTCCGCTGGCCGACCGCTCCGTGCCCATGCTACCTCTTCTGCGCGAGGAGGCGCAGCAGACGTTCCGCCTATGGAGCGAGAAAACCGACAAGAAAACCTACTGAGTCCGCTCCATGTCAGCACCATCCGCCAGGCGTTTTTTCAGGCTCGGAACCCACAAAAACCGCCTGAAAATTTGATTTATGTCAAAAATACACTTGTTTTTAATAGAAAAAGACACAAATATTTGCGCTGTTCGCGAAAACAGCGTACCTTTGCATCGCATTCGGGAGAATGCATCCGTTAAAGTTTTCATAGGTTAGTAGTTTGATAGATTTAAGGTAAAGATTATGTTATTAGATTTAGAAACAACAGTGATGCTGGCGATGACTGTTATTATGACAATACTCAGTATCGTTGCATTGGTCAACACCAACATCCACTAAATTGTTTTCAGGAGGCCGAAGTGAGTGATCATATCGTCCTCTTTTTTTGTGTCTTTTCGTCAGGGCTCCTGCGGAACCTTGGCAGAAGCACAAAGAAACCCAGCAAGGGACTGTGAAGTCCGTTCGCTGGGTTTTTTCATGCCTTCACGCCAAAAAAGGCCGGCGGCGATGATTTTCTGCACAAAAGTGCGGTTTTGTTTTCAAAAATGCGTAACTTTGCAGCCAATATAACCATATATAAAAAGGAAAATGAAACAGACGCTTTTAGTTTACAATACCCTTCACCGGCAGAAGGAGCGTTTCGACCCCATCAACCCGAACCACGTAGGCATGTATGTCTGCGGCCCGACTGTGTATGGCGACCCCCATCTTGGGCACGCCCGTCCGGCCATTACCTTCGATGTGCTCTTCCGTTATCTGCGCCATCTGGGCTACAAGGTGCGTTATGTGCGCAACATTACCGACGTAGGCCACCTGGAACACGACGCAGACGAGGGCGACGACAAGATTGAGAAGAAGGCACGGCTTGAGCAGCTGGAGCCCATGGAGATAGCACAGCACTACACCAACCGCTACCATCAGGCCATGGATGCCTTGGGCGTGCTCAGGCCCAGTATTGAGCCGCACGCCTCGGGACACATCATCGAGCAGCAGCAGCTCGTGAAGGAAATCATGGACAACGGCTTTGCCTACGAGTCGAACGGTTCCGTGTATTTCGACATCGAGGCGTATAACAAGAAGTATCACTATGGCAAGCTGTCGGGCCGTTCGCTGGAGAATGTCATCAACGAAAGCCGGGAACTCGACGGCGTAGGCGAGAAACGCAACCAGGCAGACTTCGCCCTTTGGAAGAAGGCGTCGCCAGAGCACATCATGCGATGGCCTTCGCAGTGGAGCGACGGTTTCCCCGGATGGCACTGCGAATGTACGGCCATGGGTCGCAAATACCTCGGCAACCATTTCGACATCCACGGCGGAGGCATGGACCTTGTGTTCCCTCACCACGAGTGCGAGATTGCCCAGGCCACCGCTTCTCAGGGCGACGACATGGTGAAATACTGGATGCACAACAACATGATCACCATCAACGGCCAGAAGATGGGCAAGTCGCTGGGCAACTTCATTACGCTCGAGCAGTTCTTCACCGGCAACCACGAGAAGCTGGACCAGGCCTATGGCCCCATGACCATCCGTTTCTTCATCCTCTCGGCCCACTACCGTTCGCCGGTTGACTTCTCAAACGAGGCCCTGCAGGCCGCCGAGAAGGGACTGGAAAGGCTGATGAACGCCATCGACGACCTGAAGCGCATCGTGCCGCAGGCTGCCTGCTCGCCCGAGGTGGAGAGCTTCGTAAAGGGCCTGAAACAGAAGTGCTACGACGCCATGAACGACGACCTGCAGACGCAAATCGTCATCAGTCACCTCTTTGAGGCGTGCCGCGTGGTGAACACATTGCTCGATCACAAAGGCGCCATCTGCCAGGAATGTCTCGACGAACTGGCCTCCACGCTGCGCCTCTTCGCCTTTGACCTGCTCGGACTGCAGCCCACCACTGCCACCATGGCACAGGCCGCTGGCGGAGGCAATGCACGCGAGGAGGCCTTCGGAAAGGTTGTCGACATGGTGCTCTCACTGCGTGCCAAGGCCAAGGCTGCCAAGGACTGGGCCACCAGCGACCAGATTCGCGACGAACTGGCCGCAGCTGGGTTCGAGGTGAAGGACACGAAAGACGGGGTGACCTGGAAACTGAACAAGTGAGGAACGCTGGGGATTATCACGAATTTGAGAATTTCAGAATTAGATGGCCAGGAGTTGGGGAGTTTTGAAGCTCTGGGGATTATCACGAATTTGAGAATTTTAGAATAAGGTGGTCAGGAGTTGGGGAGTTTTGAAGCTCTGGCGATGGTCACGAATTTGAGAATTTCAGAATGAGGTGGTCTGGAGTTCGGGAGTTGAGGAGCTCTGGCAATTATCACGAATTTGAGAATTTCAGAATAAGGTGGTTAGGAGTTCTGGAGCGCAGGAGCTCAGGCGATCATCACGAATTTGAGAATTTCAGGAAATCCAGATTTACGGACTTACGTTAGGAGATAAGTTTTAAAAGAAGCGCCAGGCTCCGATGAAGAGAGTCTGGCGTTTTTGTTTTTTTAACGCTTCGCATTGTCACAAAACGATGGGCGGAGCGTATTGTAGTCAGAAAAGAAGACCCGATGACGGCAGAAGAATACAACAGCGACGTGCAAACCATGCGCCCCCTGCTGATAGCCCAGGCCCGACAGCTCATGGGCAATGGCGATGAGGCTGAGGATGTCGTGCAGGACGTGCTGCTGCGCCTGTGGCAGATGGTCAGCGACCTTCACCGTCCAATCTTGCCACTGTCCCGTCGTCTGGTGCGCAACATGGCCATCGACCGTCTGCGCCGGCGAAAGCCTATGAGGGCTGTTTCCGACAGCGACGGCGGTCAGCCCGACGAGACCGCCCACCACGAGCGCATGGAACAGACGATGCACATCGTGGAACAACTGCCCGCCTTGCAGCAGACACTCCTGCGGCTACGCCACATGGAGGGCATGGAAATGGCCGACATCGCCCAGCTCACCGGCACCTCCGAGGCAGCCGTCCGTCAGGCACTCAGCCGTGCACGACGCGCCGTACTGAGGCAATACGAGGAACTCCCAAAACCAATGTAACTCCTGTAATCAACCAAAGAATCATGTCCAACATCCTGAGAACAAGAACCCTGGCCACCCGTTTCCTGGACGGCGAGACCACCATCGCCGAAGAGCAGGAACTCTGCCAGCTGCTGCAAAGCGACGACCTGCCCGCCGACCTGCTGCCCCTGCGCCAGATGGTGAGCGACCTCTCGCTCATCGCCCTGCCGCCAGAAGCCAGCGAAGCCAAACCCGTCAGCAAGTCGCGCCGTTGGAAAGTGGCCGCCGCCGTGGCCGTCCTCTGCGTGGTGGGCGCCAGCATCTGGCTCGCCATAGGCCATCAAGACAGCGAATGCGTGGCCTACGTCTACGGACAGCGCGTCACCGACCGGCAGGTGGTGATGCAGGAAATGGAGCGCACACTCGACATCGTCAAGGAACAGCCTGCCGACAATGTGGACGAACTGCTGCAGGACATGTTCGATATGTAACGTCTGCAACTCCCGAAAAGAACCTCAATTCAAATAAACCCCAAAAGAAAAACCGCCATGACATACAAGATGAAAAAGACAATGATACTGCTGCTGTTGGTGCTTTCGGGCCTGCAGGCCAGCGCACAGCAAGGCCTCTCGGTGTATCCTCTGTTTGAGGGAAAAATCATTCCTGTCACGCAGATGATCGAGACGCGCATCGCCGGCAGGGAGATTGCCAAATACCAGCTGTCGCTCTTCCGCAGCCTCCGCTTTGTGGCCACGACCGAGCAGCAGCAGAAGGTAGACGAGCTGGTGGAGCGCGACAGCAAGGGACACTTCGTCATGATGTCAAACAAAAACGGCGTCAGCACCGTCATGGTGCAGTTCCCGCCGCGAGGAAGCGTCAACCGTTTCCTCTGCAAGAAGACGAAAAAAAAGATGAAAGGAGGGCACGCAGAGGTCATCGTCCTCTACATGGAGGGCGCTCTCAGCTCACTTGCGAAGCTCAACGAGATACTGAATCAGACCAAGGAATAGACGTCAGCTGCAGAATGTCTGACAGTCCAGGAGTTTGGACATTAGTTCTTATTCAAGAAATCCCGGCAAAAGAGCGAGACCATCTATCGTCTAAACTCCCAAACTCCCAGACTCCCAAACTCCAAAAAGTTTAGAACAACTGAAACTTCAATTAATCAATAAAACACCTTTTAAGATGAAAAGAAAATTGCTTTTACTGGCCTTGTGGGCGCCATTGGCAGTCCTGGCCGCCGACAACGACACGCTGGTTGTGCACCAGCCACGGCGCGTCACCGTCATCACCAACGACTCGTTGCAGAAGATCATCATCAACGGCCGCGAGGGTGACCAGAACTACAAGTACGAAAACACCCTGCAGCTGGTGGACTCCAACTACGTGAGCCACTCCGTCATCAGCCACGACAACTGGTCCATCTTTCCAAAGGTGGCCGTGAGTGGCTCCAACAAGGACAGCCTGAAGATGCAGGTGGTAGGCACGGCCCACTTGGGTGTGGGACTCTCGTTCCCCACCAACAAGCAGGATGGCGTCAACATCCAGGGCGGCAGCTCGTGGGAAATCTTCTTCACGCCCCTTGAGTTCGACGTCTACCTCAACCGCCGCCAACGCGACTTCGTGTCGTTTGGCCTGGGCTTCGACTGGAGAAACTACCGCATGACCAACAACACCAGATTCGTGCTCACAGAAGACGGTCACGTGGGACTTGGCAACTATCCCGAGGGAGCCGACCCGAAATTCTCGCGCATCAAGGTGTTCAGCATCAGTGTCCCGCTGCTCTATCATCACAAGTTTGGCGAGGAGTGGGGATTCGGCGCAGGAGCTGTGTTCAACTGGAACACCTATGCCAGCATCAAGACCAAGTACAAGATGGACGGAGGGACTCACAAATTCATCGATAAGAACATCGGCCAGCGCCGCTTCACCGTGGACTACATGGCCATCATCTACAATCCCTTGTTCGACTTCTATGTGAAGTATTGCCCGCAGGATGTGCTGAAGGAGCCCGGCGTAAAGTTCCGCGCCCTCTCCATCGGCTTGTTCCTCTGAGCCCGCAAATAGTTTCTGGGAGTTCAGGAGTTGGTTTCCAGGAGTTCAGGAGTTCTCTGCAAGCAGAGCGTCCAAGGCCTGATGCCCTTGGCCGAGCGCAGAAGTTCAGGAGTTCAGACGATACTTTGTCTGCATGTTTTTCCCATTATGCAGCCTACAAACCTATCTTCTGAACTCCGGAACTTCTGAACTCCGGAACTTCTGAACTCCTGAACTCCTTTTCTATAAAACCCCACCCCTGCCCCCTCCCCTAAGATGGGAGGGGATTGGCTACCGCCGTCAGTTTGCGAAGCAGCTCCCCTCCCATTTCACTACTCTTTATACACATTTGTATAGGCAATACAATTGGCAACGAATGCAACGCTTTCAATGGTTAGCGGAGAAGACGGCCTGAAAGGCCAACATCAACCAGCCCAGGGCAACGCCCTGGGTATTATATGATGCCTATGTACGCCCTGCAGGGGCAAAAGAATTGATCATCTTCATCTGGGAAAACGCTTTTGCCCTTCTATGTTGCAAACCAAATAATTGGTTCATATTTTACATTGTTTAAACGTTAATACTCTCTTTTTGCTTTATTTTACATATTTTTGGTCAAGGAATCCCCTTCCAGATACTTTTCGTTGCATCTGGAAATTGCATAAGCAACAGGTGAGCCGGATCAAACTTCTATTAGATGTAGTGAGCCGTAGCCACTCATCAGATTACTTCTTCAGATCTTGGGATATAATGCCACAACCTTGCAGAGAGATGTAGTCTTATTGACTCATCAAGGGCAAATAGTGGTCATCGTAATTTGAGAAGTCTGTCCGACTTGTATACCTGTTGTTTAGCATATTGTTTGATGTCCTATCAAGACAGTACATACGGTTTCTTCGTCTTCATGACGGCATAGGCCTTACAGGCGAGTTTCCTGGCCACCTTGATGATGGCCTTCTGGGGCTTCATGCCCTGGCAGCAGTTGGTGTAGTAGCACCCTAGCTGGTAGTCCCTGTGAATTGCCACCCAGCTTGCCTCTACTATCAGCGGCCCGAGCTGCTTGTTGCCTCTGTTTATCTTCTCGCCGCTAACCTTCTTCTCGCCAGAGTCATGGCATGTGGGAATCAGTCCGAGCATGGCGACAAACTTGCGCTCGTTTGGGAAACGCATGGGGTTGTTGTCGAACTCCGTCAGCATAGACATGGAGGTTATCAGTCCGAATCCTGGTACTGAGCTCAACAGGGAGAAGTTCTCCTTGTACTTGTCGGATGTGCTCAGACGGCGTATCTCACGGGTTACTGCCAGTATGTCCTTTCTAATGTGTTCCACCTGGTCGCACAGCAGCATGAGCGTACGCTTCTCTTCTGAAAGCAACACGACCTCCTCACGCAGCCATTTCATGAAGTTCCTGGACCAATGTGTGCCGTTCTTGCTGAAACGCTCGGGATATGTCACCCCCTGCGTATAGAGCAGATGCTTCGTTCTGTTCTTCAGGCGCGAAAGATCTTTTATGAACCGCTGGCGCAGACGCATCAGGTTTGTGTCGTCCATGTAGTCCTTATCCTTGATGTAGATTCCAGTCAGTTCGTCACGCTTCAGCGACCAGGCAATCTTCTCAGAGTCTACGGCATCCGTCTTCAAAGCTTTCTCCTTGCCTGTAGTCGGAATGTCAGCCGCATGGACTACGATGTTTTCGAAACCAAGCTCCGTCAGGGCGTAGTGAGCGGAGAATCCGCAGAAGCCAGCCTCATAGGCAGAATTGAAGTGCGCCCCGGGGAATTTCTTGTTCAGTCTGTCAAAGAGCTCCTTTGCGTCAGCATGCTGGGCGAATGAGTACTTGCAGCCGCTCTCTGTGAGCGTTGTCACGTGCCATGTCTTCAAATGTACGTCAATTCCGACGTAAATGTTTTGTCCTTTGAAGGAAATTTTGTTACTTTGCATCTCGGTACGGTTTTAATTGTGAATAAATCTTTTTTTTGCACTTACAAAGATACAAACCAATTATCATCGTACCAACTTTTTCCTTCAGTTTTTATCGCTTCTCGGCGCAGCCCCTTTCATCGTTATGATGGCGATGAGGGTTCTCGGAGCGTAGCGGAGAGGTTCGTCATCGACATCATAACGAAACCTTCTCCAGCGCACATCCTGCGCTCAGTGGTAACTTTTCACGTTGCAAACATAGTAACTTGCAGGGCGTACATTGGCGATAACATGATACCCAGGGCGTTGCCCTGGGCTAGTTGCTGCTGGCCCTGCAGGGCGTACATTGGCGATAACATGATACCC
>JAFWQE010000166.1 GCA_017509155.1 Prevotella sp. | reverse complement strand
GATGGCCGCTGAGGACTGCGCAAAGATTGCATACGACCTTGGCCTGCGCAAGGTGAAGGCTTATGTGAAGGGTCCCGGTAATGGTCGTGAGAGCGCCATCCGTGCCATTCACGGAGCAGGCATCGAAGTCATCGAGATCGTAGACGTTACGCCGCTGCCACACAATGGCTGCCGTCCTCCGAAGCGTCGTCGCGTTTAATCAATAACAAGAAAAAGAAAAGAGAATTATGGCAAGATATATTGGACCGAAATCGAAAATCGCGCGCCGTTTTGGCGAAGCCATCTTTGGCGCAGACAAAGTTTTGTCCAGGAGAAACTTCCCTCCTGGACAGCATGGCAACAGCCGTCGCCGCAAGCAGTCGGAGTATGCTGTCATGTTGGCAGAGAAGCAGAAGGCCAAGTACACATACGGTGTTCTTGAGCGCCAGTTCCGTAATATGTTTGAAAAGGCAGCCAAGGCTGAGGGCATCACCGGTGAGGTGCTCCTTCAGCATCTGGAGAGCCGTCTTGACAACGTTGTGTTCCGCATGGGTATTGCTCCCACACGTGCAGCTGCTCGTCAGCTTGTAGGCCACAAGCACATTGTTGTCGATGGCAAGGTCGTCAACATTCCTTCTTTCCAGGTGAAGCCTGGTCAGATTGTTGGCGTACGCGAAAAGGCCAAGTCGCTTGAGGTGATTGAGGCTGCCCTCGCAGGCTTCAACCACAGCAAGTATCCTTGGATTGAGTGGGACGAGCAGACCAAGAGCGGTAAGTTCCTCCACATGCCCGAGCGTGCCGACATTCCCGAAAACATCAAGGAGCAGTTAATCGTTGAGTTGTACTCTAAATAAATCATTAAATTAATGGCGATATTAGCATTTCAAAAACCCGACAAAGTTGTAATGCTGGAGGCTGATGAGCGATTCGGCAAGTTCGAATTCCGCCCATTAGAGCCTGGCTTCGGAGTTACCGTTGGTAACGCCCTGCGCCGCATTCTCCTTTCGTCGCTCGAAGGTTATGCCATCAACACCATCAAGATTGGCGGTGTTGAGCATGAGTTCTCTTCGGTGCCCGGCGTGAAGGAAGATGTCACCAACATTATCTTGAACTTGAAGCAGGTTCGCTTCAAGCAAGTAGTAGAAGAATTCGAGAATGAAAAGGTCAGTATCACCGTTGAGAACTCCACCGAGTTCACGGCAGGCGATATCGGCAAGTATCTGACTGGATTTGAAGTGTTAAACCCAGATTTGGTGATTTGTCATTTAGATGCAAAAGCTTCGATGCAGATAGACCTTACAATCAACAAGGGCCGCGGATATGTTCCTTCAGACGAAAACCGCGAGTTCTGCACCGATGTCAACGTAATTCCCATCGATTCTATTTACACACCTATCCGCAACGTCAAGTTCTCGGTAGAGCCTTATCGTGTTGAGCAGAAGACCGACTACGACAAGCTCGTGCTCGAAGTGACGACGGATGGTTCCATTCACCCGAAGGACACTCTGAAGGAGGCTGCCAAGATTCTCATCTACCACTTCATGCTCTTCTCTGATGAGAAGATTACGCTGGAGAACAACGATGTGGAAGGCAACCAGGAGTTCGACGAGGAAGTGCTCCACATGCGCCAGCTGCTGAAGACACGTCTGATCGACATGAACCTCTCGGTTCGTGCGCTCAACTGTCTGAAGGCTGCCGACGTGGAGACCCTTGGTGACCTGGTTCAGTACAACAAGACCGACCTCCTGAAGTTCCGCAACTTCGGTAAGAAATCGCTCTCGGAGCTTGATGATTTGCTCGAGAGTCTGAATCTGTCGTTTGGAACCGATATTTCAAAGTACAAATTGGAGAAGGACTAAATCTCCGGAATTAAAAACAAACAATGAGACACGGAAAGAAATTCAACCATCTGAGCCGTACTGCTGATCACCGTCAGGCTATGCTTGCCAACATGGCCATCTCACTGATCATGCACAAAAGAATCACTACGACTCTCGCCAAGGCAAAGGCACTCAAAAAGTATGTTGAGCCCCTGCTGACCAGGGCTAAGGACGATAGCACCAACTCACGCCGCGTGGTGTTCCGCTATCTGCAGAACAAGGAAGCGCTGAAAGAGCTCTTCGGCCCTGTAGCCCAGAAGATCGGCGACCGTCCCGGTGGCTACACCCGCATCATCAAGTTGGGTCATCGTCTTGGTGACGCCGCTCCCACTGCATTCATCGAGCTCGTTGACTTCGACGAGAACATGGCTAAGGCTCCCAAGGCAGCCAGCAAGCGCACTCGTCGTGGTGGCAAGAAGAAGGCTGAGGCTGCTGCCGAAGCTCCTGTTGCCGAGGCTCCCGCAGCTGAAGAGGCAAAGGCTGAATAATCACTTAGAGAAACATCAATTCTCTCATACAACCAGAATCCCCGTTGCAGCATTAAGCTGTCAACGGGGATTTTTTTGGTTCCGTCTCTTCTTTGAAAATTGTTCCATTCCTTCAGTTTCCTCCATTGTCCACAATCGGTTATTAGGATTTTATTGCTGTCCGCTAAAAACATCGCCTTTTATCTCCTACGCTTTTGTCCACTCCAGTCCTCTCTCCTCCAAACACTTTGACGCAAGATGCTGTTGGGTAGGATGTCGTCGGCTTCTATGCTTTCAAATTGAAAAGAAAAGCAAGTTTTCCACAAAAACTTTCATAGAAACTTGCGTGTTTGAAAATAATAGTTTATATTTGCAACAAAATACTAACACTAATTATTTTACGGATATGAAACACTCAATACTTACAATTAGACGATGGGTCGCAGTGCTGGCAGTGCTGCTATCCTTCAGCGTTGGCGCATGGGCCGACGAAGCAACCAATCTGACCATGCTGGGCAAGACCGGAACCAAGGCAGCCGGACAAGACTACTACACCTTTGAAGTTGACCAGGGCGAGGCACGCTGGTATCCCAACCGCCGCGTTCTGGAGCTCGACAACGTGCAGATCACGAATCCGTCGAAAGAATGCTTCATCCATTATTCCGGCACCAGTCAGCTCTATGTCTACCTGATAGGCAGCAGTACGTTCAAGTATCAAAGCGGCGGCAATGGTGTTTTCGCCAAGTCGGCCATCTCTGCCGGTGGCGCCCTGAGCATCCAGAGCAAGGACTTCGCTCAGCGCGGCACGCTCACCATCTATTCCTATGGGCACAGCAGCGAGTGGAACAATGCCGTCATCTCGGTGACAGGCTACAGCACCACCCGCGCCCGCCTCAACGTGCAGCGCTGCAACCTGTATGTCTACCGGCAGGGCACCGAGTCGGCCAACTCCGGATACTCGGTGTTCGCAGCCAACGGCGGCAGCTATAAGGGCGTGGCCAGTTTCGAAGACGTGGACCTGCGCTGGTATGCGTGCAAGAAGCCTGTGCTCAACAATGGCTTGATGAAAATCTCGCGCAAGGACTGCATCTACAACAGCAAGGTAAGCCTCGACGCCAATGGCAACCTGGTGAGCGACGACGGCTCAGAGGTGCGCGAGGTGCGCCTGGGCTATCCGCTCGTCTTTGGCGAATATAAAAGCTATGACGGCAGCTATTCGGGCATGTCCAAGCGCAACACCAGCTACCTGGCCACCAAGGAAGACTACGGCACCGACAGCGTGCTGGTGTACGACGAGGTGGAGCACTCGGTGACGCTCAATGGCGGCGAGCTGAAAGGACAGATACTCTACTATGGCCGCGAAGACCTCGTGGTGAAGACCAGGGGCACCCAGCTGACGACCCTCGAAGGCAACCACGACTTCGGCATCAAGACCATGAACAGCTCGCTCATCATCGAGGGCGACCACGTGAGCGGCCATCAGGGACTGAAGCTCACCTACTCGGGCAACTATACCACCACTTACGGCATCACCGTTCCCCAGGGCAAGAGCCTCAGCTTCCGCCGCAATGCCAACGTGCAGATTGAGGATTATGCCGCCGGACTGGCAGGCACCGAGTTCCAGTGGGTGTCGTGGATAGGCGACGGCACATATCCCACCGACATGCCCACGCTCAGCTTCGAGAACTCGGCACTGAACATCAACACCAAAATCGTTGGCATCTTTGGCTTCAGCGATATAACCAGGAACGGCTGCGAACCAGAGGACACATGGATCTACAAGAACTACTATTACGACGCCACCTACTATCCCGAGGATGAAAACGAACCCTACAACATTGAATACTACTACTGCCCCAACGCCATCTGCTACGACAGCGACGAGCCTACGCCCATTCTTCCGCTGACGGTGAAGCGCGACAACGACTTCGGCCTCATCGTGGGCGGGCACTATGTGACGCTCGACAACATCTACGACCTGAACTACAGCGACGAACGAGGCGAGGTGTATGGAGTGAGCTTCGACGAGGAAACCAACACACTGACCCTCGAAGACGGTGCCTACATACACACCACGGGCATGGGCGTAAGCGGAATAGAGTATCACAACTCGGCCAAGGGCCTCGACATCCATGTGAAGGGAAAGTGCGACATCAAGGCCGATGATTATATTGGAATCTATATCCTCGACCCAAGAGTCAGTATTTATGGCGATGGCCAGTTGCAGTCAAGGATCAACGTGTTCGGAGGCCGCTGTGGCATGATGGTCGAAAACAATCAGACAGCCACAGTGCAGAACTGCATCGTCAACATCGAGTCGAACCAAACGGCATTCAGCGGACGCCATGACCCCGCCAACGGCGTATATGAAAATTTAGCCGGGTTGTGGGTCTATGATGGTGCCTCCGTGCGCCTTAACTCTATCAATGGCCCCACCACCCAATACATGAGTGTGCTCGACACAAACCATAGTAATCGTATTCTTGTTCCTGTTAATGGTGTTTTCGACCAGACCCTCCACGGTATAGCCCTCAACGGAAACCTTGCGACAGGTGAGATTATTGTTGGCAGTAACATTTACTTCAACGATGCAAACACCGAGAGCGTCTGTGTGGCCAACTGGGATACCAATGGTGATGGTGGCATCAACGTATTTGAGGCTGCTGCCGTAGAGTCGCTTGGCGAAGCGTTCACCGGAAATGATCAAATCCAACGGTTCAACGAGCTTGCCTATTTCACGGGACTTCATTTTATAGCCCCTAAAGCTTTCTACAATTGCTATGATTTCAGAGAAGTCACCATCCCCAGAACGGTCACCCAGTTATGCGATAATAGCTTCAACTCTACTGCCTTCAGCCAGATCACTATTCCGGCCAACGTGCAATACATAGAGGCTTCATGCTTCATGTTCTGTCCTAACCTTGAAGAGGTTAACTTCGAAGACGACAGCCAGCTTGTCGGGCTGGGCTGGGGTGCGTTCAGATACTGTACAGCGTTGCAATATATCACCCTTCCCAAGAACATCACCGTGCTGCCTGCCAAGGTGTTTGAGGGTTGTGAAAGTCTCCAGGGCTGTAGCTATGAGGGTGAAGTGACATATATCGGCGACGGCGCTTTCCAAGATTGCTCCAATTTCTATATCAACATTCCCAGTACCGTGGAATACATTGGCGATTTTGCCTTCTTTGGTTGCTATGCTGAAAGCTTCAGCCTGCCCGCCTCGGTGAAATATGTCGGCGAGAGTGCCATCACAGCAGCCATGGATCTCTACATCCCCGAAGACAGCCAGCTCGAAGAAGTGGGCCCGCGTGCCTTCTGTGGCTGCTACTACTGGAATCTCACCCTGCCCGCTACACTCCAGAAGATTGGCGACGAGGCCTTCTGCCGCGGTGAGCAAGAGGATTATGCCGACATCATTGTTTTAGGAAGAACACCTGCCGAGGCAGGACAGAACATCTTCGGACTGCTTGACACAGACTCGAGAATCTATGTCCCAGCAGGCCGTGCTGCCGCCTACAAGTCTGCATGGGCAGAGTATAAGGACTACATCGTCGGCGATGATATAGCCACTTCCATCGACGCGGTACGTGCAGAGCGCATCACTGGCGATGTCTACAGTGTCCGTGGCCAGCTCGTCCGCCGCAATGCCACCACCGACGGCCTGCCCGCCGGCGTCTACATCGTCAACGGAAAGAAGGTCGTCGTGAAGTAGCCGCGTGCATCGCGTCTCGACGTAATACCCGCCAAACGTGCCGTCCTCACATCGAAGAGAGGGCGGCACGTTTTTTTTACAAAAGAGCCCTGAAGGTTTACAAACCGGAAAGGTTGCTGAAGCCAGAATCCCCGTTGCAGCATCAAACTGTCAACGTTTTTTTAGTTCAGTTTCTTTTCTGAAATTGTTTCATTCCATCAGATACCTCTGATGGCCGCGGCAATTTGCCATATATCGCTCTTGCGTTGGAGTACATGACTCATGATCGCTTGTAAAATTGCCTTAGAGTCATTCGTGCTTATTCTTTTGCTCTCATAATCCACCTCCAAAAGCTTCTTTTTTTCTTTTCTGTTCATCTTCCCTTGCTTTCCTTTCTTGTTCTTCATTCCTTTCTTTCTCTTCTCTTGCTTTATAAACAGCACTTGCTGTGGTTGGTTGCACAAAGGATATAAACACGGCCCAATTCTCAGTACTTAGCAATCCTTCCCTGCTTTCATATGAAGAAGTTGCATATACCGAAATATCTTTATGGCAAAAATGCCAATTACGACCACTCCTATTAGGCTTTCCGTATTTCTTTGAAAAAGAATCTATGATATGCTGAACCTGATTCGAACCATCATTGTCCTCTTCATATTCATGTACGTCATGATAATAAAACCTAGTCCAACTATTGTCTGATATTAGTTTCAAAGAATATAATTTGTTGTTATGAAATTCAGAATCCAGTATTTTAAAATCATAGTCAGAAATTAATATTTTCCCTCCTGTTTCTCTGTCTATTCTTGCTTTTAAATTGTCAAAAGCTGATTTTGACATACCAAACAAGAATTCCCCAAAAATAGTATCACCTTCCCTTTCGAACAATTTTCTTGATTCTTCAGCAATAATTATTGAATCTTTTTGATGTTGTATAGAGTCTTCTATATGCTTTATGCTATCCTGTTTTGCCTGCTCAGCAAATTTCAATTTGTTTTCTTCACGTCTTATAGTCAATTCTTTATATCTTCTTATACTAGAATTATGCTCTGACCATGCAATGAGGCCAAATGTAATGCCAAATCCTATCACACCTATAAGCGTAAGTAATCCTTTATTGTTGTCCATAATTGCTACAATAAGTGTAAGTAGCGATGCCCCACCGATTATCCACTCGATAGCGGTTTCTAATCCTTCGCTAAACCCTGTAGCGAAAACTATGAGAATCAATGCAACAATTCCAATAATTGCCCAAACAGTTGGTTTTGTATTTTTCTTTTTCATAAAGCAGTTATTATGATATCTATAATTCGTTACTTACGATAAATATGTAGTGCGCAGGACATTCCTACGCACTCCCAACTCACCACAAGCATCAGTAACCTTTGAAACGCCTGCGCACTATGCGCCGACGCCCTTGTTACAGATTGGCTCTATTTTCCGAGGTGGTGATTGGGAGTGTAGAGCCTATTATGTCTTATGTTCCGAAGAACGTTGCAAAATTAGTAAAAATCCATAAGATTATTATCATAAATGAAAGAAAAATATCAAAAATAAATACTTATAAAAAAAAGGATAGGCTGCAATAGTAATACCTTTCTGGAGAAAACCACTACGCAAATCGCGGCAGATTTAGGAAAGAAAAACGCAAAATGTGAAAACGTTTCGAACTGACGTGAACTGCCTTGATTTGCGTAGTCCGTTAAGAAAGTTCGACTTTAGGCTGTGGCCATGTGGCCATAGTTCCGCCTCAACCGCCTTTGGTCTCTCGTCGTATTCCAGAGGCTGCGTGGTTCCGCCGATCCAGGACTGCCGGAAACGAAAGGCGAAGACGACGAATGGGAGCAACAAAAGCGGCAGAATGGCGAGACAAATCCAATGGAATTGTTGAACGAATCCATTGGAATTGTTGAACGAAATCAATGGAATCGTTGGACGAATCCAATGGATTCGTTTACAAAAACAGGCGGTTTGGCTTGCTGAAACTGGCAAACTGACGACTCAAAAACAGCAGAAAAGGCGGGAAAAGGCTTTGGTATGCCTGTGGCGCTACACGAGTATTCACGAACAAACATGTAGGACGTTGTAGGGGCGGAACGGCGTATCCGCCCGAAAGGGGAGAGAGAAGACCTCTTCATCTTCCTTTTTGCGCTTCTATACTGGCAATAATCCTGCAGAAGGCATCGTATAAGGCCGACGTAAAAACCCGAAAACAGTCTACCTGTTTTCTGTCGCAGCCACTTCCCTCCCACCTCAGGAGAGGGGTAGGGGTGGGGTGGGCGTAAACCTTGTGCACGAAAGATTTGTACCCCGCCCCTGCACCCCATTCCCGAGCAAGCCCGCCTACCCGTAGCCTTTCCCCTGAGATGGGACTACTCTTTATACACATTTGTATAGGCAATACAATTGGCAACGAATGCAACGCTTTCAATGGTTAGCGGAGAAGACGGCCTGCAAGGCCAACAGCAACCAGCCCAGGGCAACGCCCTGGGTATTATATGATGGCCTATGTACGCCCCTGCAGGGGCTAAAGAATTGATCATCTTCATCTGGGAAAACGCTTTTGCCCCTGTAGGGCGTTTGTAACACACGACCATAGTACCCAGGGCGTTGCCCTGGGCTGGTTGCTGCTGGCCTTTCAGGCCGATTATTTCAGATGTATATAAAGAGTAGTGAGATGTGAGGGGAATGGCTGCGCACAGATGAAAGCGCCGCATTTATAAACGAATACATATCTTCATTCCTCTCTAAACGTTGCGGATTTGCCAACTGCTATATTGTCACCTCTATTCTATACAAGGCCAGTCAGCATTTCTCTTTCCTCTGACCTCCCACCACTCGACTCTAAAACTGAAGCAAGCGTAGCATGTGGAAGGTGAATAGACTGTTTTGAAGTAACAGGAACGAAGGTTGCCATCTTTGGAAAAATGTTCCTTGATGGCCTTTCGTTTTAGAAACAAAAGCTCTCTTTTGCGTGGTATTTTTACTTTTTTGAGAAATACCACGCTTATTTCTATGTGTTTTGTTCTTTTTTTTGTAACTTTACGCCGAAAAAGCTACTATAAAGTGAATCAATAAAAAAACAATGAAAATGAATCAACAAAAGTTCTCTTTACCGTCTGTCGTTACAGGACGTAAGGGCAGGCAACCGCACAGCGCTCACGTGATGGTAAGCCGCCGCCTGTGGCTGGCGCTGCTGGTGCTGCTGGGAGGATTGCTTTCTCCAGCTTTTGCCCAGACGAGAGATGTCATCACCTTCACAGGTGGTGCACCAGACCCGAACGACCCCAACATCTATGTGATTGATGTGGGCAACGTGGCCGTCGACGAAGAAACATGGACGCGCCATTTCTCCATCACGCTGCAACGACCGCAGGGAGCTACGGCCACCGAGGCGGCCACCATCTATCTGAGGGAAGTTACCTGCTATGGTGATGATTATTCCACGCGACCCACGGTGACATTTGCTCCGACCGAGACGGAAAAGACCATTGATGTTGCCATCCCTCCTTATCCCATTGACTATGCCAGCGGCAACCTTCCCTGTGTGTTCAACGTGTTTGCCGTGGAACATGCCGAGGCGGCCTATCAGGTACTGGTGGTCAAGATGAACACACCTGCACAGGAATGGATGGAATTGGAGGAATGCACTTTGGCCACGCCGTTGGAAGTCCTTCAGACGGCCGTCACCGACTATGGCATGGACCGCGTCTTTCGCTGGGGCGAGTATACGCTGTTGCGTCTGGAATTCACTACACCGGTGATGATTCAGCCCGACAGCCGCTATGTATTGCAGATACGCGAAACCGACCACACGGGACTCGCCATTGATGCCGACGACTGGGGCCAGTCGAAGATTCGCGAGGTGGAGCTGACACCCCTCAACGGTGGCTCGGTGTGCACACAGGCACTGTTTCTCTATCGCCCCACAGACGACGAACTGCTGAATTTCCTCCATGGCGATGGTTCGGTCTATGACCAGACCTTCCGTTATGACAAGTCTATCTATTACCATGTCCTTGAAGCAGGCCCCTTTGAGGTGGCTAACCCCATGGAGGGTGGTATCAAGTACATCTCCTTTTCACGCACGGACATGGAAAATGCCAAAGAGTATTGCGTAGCGGCCACAGTAGAGGCTTTTCACCCCATGTTCTCAGATGTCAGCATCAACAAGAAATCATTCAAGAGCGGCGAGACGATGGTCATCACCGCTAAGATGGACAACTGGCCGCTGGTGAAGCGGATGCGGCAGGAAGACTTCATCTATAGTCTTGGCGTGACGTTCGACGGAAGTGAGACTATTGAACAGGGACGTGCTTCCTTCAACGAGGTCACGGGCACGTTGACCTGCAGTGTCACGGCACCCACCGTCAGCTCATCGACCAACCTACAAGTGGATTTCGGAGCGATAGCGACGGTGTGGGGGGTTGATGAGTGGGAAAACGAAACGGAAGTCCAGAAAGTGATTCCCGGGCCAGAAGGTTCTTTTACCGTCAATGTGTCGAGCGAAGCAGCTCCCGAGGTGCATGCAATGTCGATAGACTTTGCTGGTTTGCCCCCCGATGGCAGCGCCATTATCGTCAACACTACGGAATATGGCGATTTTGTCTGGCGGTCGTTCCCCCTTGCCATCTCTTTCTTGCCGACGAATGCCACCGATGCCAGTGAGGTGACCTACTCCGTAGAGAACATGGGCGGGGCCGAAGCTTCCATAGGCGACTACAACGGACAAAAGACGCTTTACACGGAGAACGAACAGGGCACCATCACCGTGAAGGCCACGCTGCCGAGCGGCGTCAGCACGCAGCGCACCTATCTGCTGTGGGTGTCGCCACCCGAGGGTGTACACCACACCAACAGCTTCCCTGCCGGTACCACCTTTACGCAGTTCGAGTTTGAAATCAAGAACGACATAGGGCAGGTGAAGAACGACAAGGTGACCATCAACTACACCCATGCCAACGGCACCACGTGGACGGAGACCCACCAGTTCAGCCAGCTGAAGCACCGCCGCACAGACGCGGGCACCACTTGCTACATGGTTCCCTTCAACTTCACCGAGGATCATCCCGAGCCCACCAGCGACCAGATTGACAAGCCCATCATCACCGCCACTGCCGTGATGGAGATGGCAGCCAGCAACGGCGCGACCATTCCCATAGAGGCCACGGCAACGCTGATGGCTGAGCTGAAGCGGCCGTCGTTCGATGATTACAGATATATACAAGTGTATTACACCGAGGCACGTCCTGCCTCCTTCACCACCACCGTGATGTACCTGCCGCGCAAGGGATTCACCGTGGGCTATCTGCTGCCCGACATCAACGTGGAGCAGACCTACAGCAACCTAAGCGGCGACCCCGTGCCCGACTGGCTCACGCTGGAGGAGGACGGCGAATACTACTACACCGCCCACATCAATGCCAAGCTCGACCTAAACGGTGAGGACGCTTATACTTGGTTGTATACCATGGCACAGCGCAGCTACATCCCTGACGAAGCAATGGAGCGCCACCTCACCCGCTGGTGCCAGTTCCAATATGCAACTGCTGAAAATAACATCATCTACCGTGTGAACAGGCAGGATGTGTCAGGCGACCTTACATTCGACAATAGCACTGACATCACTGCTGTTACCACTATGCTGAAGGCTAATGGCTTCATCAGCAAGGACAACGCCACCGACTTTGCAGCACTCGAGGATGTGTTCAATAAGACAAAGGCTTACTTCGCCGTCTATGACGACTTTGATGGAGCCGATGTGACGCTGACACGCGAGGGCGAAGCCGAAACGCTGTCTACGCTGAGCCACTATAAGGGCACGTTCGCGTTCGCACCACCGGCCGACGGACGCACCTATATTGTAGATGTGTATTACCCCACCTTCGACAAGCATTACAAGAGCACCTTCGTCAGCCATCCGTTGGCGGGCGTCCGTTCAGTATCGCTGTATATGAATGGCAGTAGTGATGATTATACCTTCTCTTATACCAACAACGGCAATGAATACGCCATCCCGTTTAGCTCTTCCCTCAAAGGGTATATCTATGTTGAGGATGCCGATGCCTTCTATCTGCAAAAAGAAGGCGAAGACCTCAAGCCACGCTTCGTTTTCCCCGAAGAGTTCCAAGGGTTGGTTTACAACAACACACCGGAACTGTATGCGCACAATGAGTTCTACTCCTCATGGCCGTTCAACGATGGTTCTGTGGATAGCTGGTCTCCGTTTTATCTCAGTTATATTTATCGAAATCCCACCTCAAGTCAACCTACTGTGACGTTGAGATGGGCCGACATCATCCAAAACAGCACCTTGATAACGCTGATCGACAGCAAGGGACAGCCCGTCACCAATGCCACCATCAACTATGCGTGTGTGGACCAGGACCTGACCCATCCCACAGCTAAAGGATCGGCGGGCTACAATTCCACGTATGGCGGCTACCAGGTTGAGACAGACCCGGGCAAGTATGCAGAACTCATGGAGGTGGTGGTCGAAGGGCGCCAGCATCCTCTGCTTTGCAAGATGCCATTGTGGAATTACGCCTACGGCAGATGGGATAACCGTGGCAAAGCGCGCCGCTACACCATTGTGCTGCAAGAGGATGACGAGGTGGTGTCGCAAGCCTCATTAGAGACCTTGACACTCAAAGGACATTACAGTCATTTCACCGAGCTGAATGGATACATAAAAGCCGAGAACACCCCCACCAATCTGCTGACAGTGGACAAGAACAGCGTGCTGGACTATTCGGAAACAGCCGACTACCCGAATGTAAGGAAAGGATTCCATGACGATCGCTTTGGCTATTACGATTACAGGTTTCCTTATAAGTTTGCACGTCTATCCTTCAATATACATGCTGACAATCTCCAAAGCACTGACGGTCTGAAGCTGGTGAACAGCAGTGGAACGGTCCAGTTGTCACCAGACGACACCTACAACGCCACCAGCTTTATCGATAAGAATGTCTTCACCACATTCAGCACCAACCACTGGCTACTGGATTTCGATCTTGCCGAAAAGATTGCAGAAGGAGCCACCGAGAAGCTCAAGCTGGTGAGAAACGGGAATGAAACACTCATGGAGCTGCCCGCGCTTCACAACAACAGCGTTGACATGGCTGCCCTTACTGAGCAAACCACATTCGACGGAGAACTTACCGATTACGACCTGACCCAGGCGGACGACGAGATTGAAAACCACGGTGGTACAATGAATGGCATAGGCCGTGTGTTTGATGGCTTCAGGTACAATTACTCAACACCACCCACCCTTCCCTTCAGACTGAATATTGAGCGCAAGGACGACTACTTCCTGGTGCGTGGCATCTACGAACAGAACTTTCTCTCGTTCGGAGGAATAACGGCCGACATGATGGATGCGGCAGAATACGCTGAGTGGTTTGAGGACCAGTTCAGGGAAAGTGTGAATGCCGTGAACAACAAGAGGAACGACGTAGAGAACAGACTGAGGGAAATGAAGAAAATGACAAGCGGCTTCGCGGGCATAAAAGGCTACATCTCTGGTATTGGGTACTACAATCCCGAGACGAAGCGACTTGACGTCAACTTCTATGACGGCGGTATCATCATGGAAACCTCTGTCCACCTCATGGGCAAGGTGTCCATCGCACATATCGCCCAGTTTGGCATTTCGATTGATGCAGGTGCCTTCGCCACACTAGGCCTTTTGAACCGTGCGGCAGCCCAGGGCGACGTGGCCTCCAAGCCGCTGATCGACATGATTACCGAAACGCGGTTCAATCTGACACTGGGCGCCTGGGCTGAGGTTGGTTTCGATGCCAAAATAGTCGCGGCCTCGATTGGCGTAATGGGCAGTGCCGGCATCGATATCCGGACGGGCACTGTCACCCCCACCTACCAACAGGAAGCCTACGCCGGAAGCAGTGTCTCGTTCGACTTCAACCTGTCGGCGTATGTGACGGGAAGATTCTTCTTCTGGGGTGGAACCACAGATTTTACCCTGTTGGAAGGCCATAAGACATTCTATGATCCAAACAACTCAACAAACCCCTATCATCCCAGCTTCAAACTCGGAGAACCTATCTTCTCCATGAGTCGCCAAAACGTGACTAAGAACTTCAAGAAGCTGAGCCGAAAGACACGGCGAGCACTGGATGGCACAAGCCTCTTCGACAATGTGAGCGGCATGGCTCAGCCAACCTATCTGCTGGGAGGCCAGTCGCTGCTGTTCAACAACCTGAAGAGCGCCAGCAACTACAACGACGACCGTCTGCAGGTGTATAGCAATGGCAGCAAGAGCGACCTCGTCAGCACGGGCTTCAATGCGCCGATGTACGACTTTGTCGAGGCACACAACAGCAGCGGAATGGAGGTAGTGGCTTTCGAGCAGATCAAGGAGCCGCTGCACAGTGACGAGCTCGATGTCATGGAGGAGAACGCACAGATCAAGGACGTTACCGAGAAGAGCGAGATACACGTGGCCATGCGCCAGAATGGCGGTGCGTGGACGACGGAGGCCGTGGGCACCTACTGGGGCAGCGGCATCGGCTGCGTGACACCAGCCGTGGCTGTGCAGGACGACGGCAAGGCTGCTGTCATCTGGCAGCAGGGCGTGGCGAAGTTCAGCAACCGGGGCGAACGCTACATCGACGGCAGCCTGATGCTCTCGCGCTACGACGGCAGCAGCTGGGGCAATGCCATCGAGATCAAACGCCTGAACAGCCGCAGCATGCCTACAGACTATCAGGTAACGATGAACGGCGACGAAGTGCTGGTGGTGATGACACTGCAGCAGGACGTGAACAACCCGACGAAGCGGGCCTCTGTGGTCTACGTCACCATCGGCAGCGACGACAAGGTGCGCGAACGCTACACACAGGCCGAAGGCTCGAAGCCGCAGATGGTCAACATTGGCGGAACCAACCTCGTGACCTTTATGGAGTACACAGACAAAGGACGTGAACTGCGACTGGTCTCAGTGGACATGAAAGGCGAGCCGACAGGCAAGCTGAATGGCAAGGTGGGAATGCTCGGCCGCATGGTAAACGACTACCGCTTAGTGGCTGACGACAATGCCACCGACCTCTCAGACGTGGCCCTGCTGTGGAGCCAGAGCGACGAGGAAACGACGGACAATGGCGACGGCACAGCTACGGTAGAGGTCAAGAACCGCATTTATGCCTCGAAGCTGTGCAGCGAGGAACAGCAGATCTACTTCTCGTCGCCAGTCGTAGTGGCAGACATCGGTGGCGTAGATGAGCAAATCATTCTCGCATCGATGGACGGATACCTGGACGGTCTCGACATGAAGGTTGCCTTCAGCGTAGCCAACTTCAGCGACGCTGCTTCCGTGCGTGAAGCATCCGTGGCCTTCACCAACGACATCGACCACACGGCCCACTTCAATCCCTACGACGTGAACAGCGCAGAGCAGGTGCCCGTCACCATCACCGTGGAGAACAAGGGCTATGAGCCTATCGACAGAGTAGATGTGACGATGGGGGGCAACACCACTTCGTATGACGTGAAGCTCATGCCGATGGGAAAAACCGAACTGAAAGTGCATTGTCCTGTCGGCGACGACTTCGACGGCACCATCAGCTACGACGTGACCGCCAACTTCGTCGAAGGCAACAGCAATGCGCTGAGAAGCCGTCGCCTTGATGGCGCCACACGTCCGCACCGTATCCAGCAGAGCGGCACGCAGGTGGACGTTCGCCAGGTGGATATGGCACTGAAGGTGCTGAGCAAGAAGACCGATGCCGATGGCGTGATGACGATTGTGGCCGAGGTGAACAACGTATCGTTGCTGCCATTAGCCAGCGACATGAGCGTCAAGGTGGGACTCTATACCTCACCGGTCGTTGACCAGAACGCCGTCAGCCAAGCTGAGGTGACAGTCAGCAGCAGTGACCTCTACAATGCCACGGCAGTTCAGAAGAACAAGGTGAAGGTCGTTACGCTCACCGTCCCGCAGCCCGAGCAGAGTCAGACGCTCTACCTGTGCACAAAGCCGGTGCAGAATGGTGAGGTGATAAAGGACGTGAAACCCTCTAACAACGTGCTACCCGTGTATCTGATGGGTAAGGACGATCATGCTGTCGCCACACACCTCGACAATGTTCAGGTGGCTGGCGACAACACGGTGATCTACAATACCTCAGGCGTTCGTCAGAACAGCATGAGCAAGGGCGTGAACATCGTTGTGAAGGGCGGACAGGCCCGTAAGGTGATTCAAGGTAAATAATTGAACACTGACAAAAGCTTGAGGGCAGATGATTGCATGTGGGTAACCTCCCCATCCGCATCATCTGCCCCTCTTTTTAGAGGTGAGAAGACCCTCCCCGGCCCTCCCTGTTTAGGGAGGGAGAGGTCACCTCTCTGCAGAACCCCTCCCTTCGGGAGGGGCAGGGGTGGGTTTCACCTCTTACCTCTAAAACTGATGCAAGCAAGCTTGCGAAAGCTGAGTTAGATGTATTTCTTCTTGCCGTTGAAGAAACTCTTGAGCGTTGACCATTCTTTTGGAATACAGGCATTGTTCTCGCAGTCTGCGATGGCTGCGTAGTAACCTTTGGGGGTGATGCCAAAGAGAACGCACGTTGAAACATGACCTTTGCCAGTAGTTCCTTCAAACAATGTGCTTATATTACTGCTTTCAATATATTGCATCACTTCTTTTTTAACGTTGTAGATGTACATGAACATTTGCTCTGGATGAATCTCGGTATAATTGAGCGTGATGCTGTCGATGGCTGTGAATACTTCTTCTGCCAGGCGGGTCTTCTCCCGTGGAATGAAATACATGGTTCCTATCATCTGTCCGGCATTTTTTGGCAGATGGACTCTTGTTGCAGAATAAAACTCCTTGTCGTGATGGGCATCTATGTCATAGTCATCACTTTGTGCCCATTTGAAACTCCATGATTTGATGTCCTTTCGTTTGAGAACGGGTATGATTTTGTCCAGATATGGCTGCTTGTCAAAATAATAACTCTTTCCGCCAGGCAAGGGAAGTCTCTTGTTATATCCTAACGTCCCGAAGCCTCTGATGTGCTTACCGCATGGTTTCGGACTTGCCGTATAGTTGAGAAACACGGTTTCGAGTGCTTCGGGATAAAACATGGCGCCGTCGTTTGCCCTGATTTTCGCAATAGAGTCTCCTCCGTTCTTTAGGCATAGTGAATAGGTAATAGTGTCAGCATCGTGGCTATGTGACTCGAAGTGATAACTCTCTTCCGAGCATTCCATTAATGAGTCGAGGTTGTGCCGGATGGCGACGAAGATTTTATCAAAGATCTCTTTGCGGTTTCTTTCGTTGACTGCTTCTATCTCTTCTGGTGTGAAATTATTAAAAGAAGTTGTAACGCCTTCGCAGTCGGTTGAACAAAGGAATTCCTTTCCGACTATGCCGTTGTGGACGTATAGCAGTTGGCCGCCACCATGGTTGACCTTCATCTTGCTGTCTTGGCGCGCTGATGTTATCTTTTCTATTTCTTCCCATATCTTGTCCATGGGTGTCCTGTCCTGTGCAGAAAGCGTTACCGACAGGATGAGTGATATTGTTGCTATAATGATTCTTTTCATGTCTATAAATCGGTTAAAGGATAATTTTCTAGTGGAATTGAATTCATGGATACGCGCTGAATCACGCGGTTGCCTCTTTCGCGAAGCGTTCTTGCCTGTTCTGCAAATTGCATCATCGGGTCTTCGTAGGGAACAATGTCGCCTTCCTCAACAGGCCGGAGTGTGGCATTCTGTCTGGTCGTTTGGTTGTCTGGTCGTTTGGTTGTTTGGGCCGACTTCCCTAAACGAGCTATTTGTCTGGTCGTTTGGTTGTCTGGTCGTTTGGTTGTTTGGGCCGACTTCCCTAAACGAGCTATTTGTCTGGTCGTTTGGTCGTCTGGTCGTTTGGTCGTTTGGGTAGACTCCCCTAAACGAACCGTTTGTTTGGCATTATGTGCTGAATCCCCTAAACGACCAGATGTCACCTTCGCTATCTGAGGCTTTGAGGGAGCGACCTTTCTCGGTGGACCGAGGAAGACAATCAGCAAGGCTGCCACACAGGCCGCTGCCACCCATGGCCAAAGCTTCACGATGCGATGCTTACGCTTGCGCTCTGCCATCATCTGGTCGAAGAGCGCCTCGTCGACGGTCAGCTCACCAAGCATCTCGGCAATCACCTTCCAGTCGTCTGGAGCGTCATCGCGGGATACCTCCAGGGCCAGCAGCCTCTCCTCCTCGGCAGTCGTCTCGCCGTTAAGGTATTTCTGAATCAGTATTTCCGTGTCACTGTATGTCATGTCCTTAACCTTTTAATCTCTTCAAACACTTTCTTTCTTGCAGCAGAAACGATGCTCTTGATCGAGGGCTTCGCGATGTTGGTCAGCCTTGCAATCTCGTCAAGTTCAAGTCCTTCTATCTGCCTCATCTCGAACAGTCGTCGCTCGCTGGGTTTAAGATGCTGCACCGCTTTGTTCACGGCTTCATGCAGTTCCTTGGCTTCCAAGACTTCGTGAGGCGAAGCGCCCACAGCCCTGCCGCCTGGTGGAGAAATCCCTTCAGTCATTCGGGCAGCCACAAAGGGACTGGCCTTCCTTTTCCTTACTTTGTCCATGCAGCAATGCTTGGCCACCCTGATGGCAAGGGCATCATGTCGGATGCCCGGTTCCATACGGTCGATAAACCTGAGAAGAGCCACCAGTCCTTCTTGCGCCACATCCTCGGCATCGTCGTCATTGCCGAAGAAACTGTGGCCAACCGAGAGCATCAACTCTCGGAGCCTCGGAGCGATATTTTCAAACTCTTCTTGCGTCATCTGAGATATAAGCGAATGTCAACGCGGATAGTTAAGTTGTTTTTACCACTTTTTTCTCTTTTCCTTTTTGTGGCACGTAAACCCCGTTTTGGTAAGGGTAAACGCCCGTGCCCCAAAGGATGCTGCAAAAATAGTGTTTTTAGGAGAATCCACCAAGTCATTATAAGAAAACGCAGTCGGAAAGGATGCGCTTTCACCGATGTGAGAGCGGAACGTTTTATGCAAGAGTCATTTCTTGTGCCAGAAAAACTAATTTCTTTTGGCAGAAAAACACACTTTACTTGGCAAATAAACTCATTCAATTTGGCGTATA
Source organism: Prevotella sp. (assembly GCA_017509155.1). GTDB lineage: Bacteria > Bacteroidota > Bacteroidia > Bacteroidales > Bacteroidaceae > Prevotella. The sequence continues at coordinate 17,576 of JAFWQE010000166.1, read as the reverse complement.
AATCAAATTGCGCTCCATGACAAAACGCCAGAAATGTGCGGGGAAGATGATGGGATGGTGAATGAAAAGCGGCAGAATGGTAGAACGAATCCATTGGAATTGTTCAGCGATTCCATTGGTTTTGTTCGACGATTCCATTGGTTTTGTTGAACGAATCCATTGAAATGGGTGCGTGAAATTGTCGGTTTGGGTTTTCAAGATTGTCGGTTTTATGAGAGAAAAGCAATAATCTTGCACGGGAAGCACGGAAAGCACAGACAATGTATTGCTCACACAGAAATCACAGAAATCACAGAAATTGTTTTGCTCACGCAGAAAATACGGGGGGTGATTGCTCACACAGAAATCACGGAAATCACAGAAATTGTTTTGCTCACGCAGAAAATACGGGGGGTGATTGCTCACACAGAAATCATGGAAAACACAGAAATTGTTTCAACCATGCAGAAAGAACGGAAAGCGCAGGAAGGTGATGGGTGTTATGATTCGTCAGATTCGTGATAATCGTTGTACGAAAGGCATTCGTCGTGGTGGAAGTGTTAAAAACGTGACAAGGCTTTGTTGTTTGCTGTTTTTTTCATACCTTTGCAAGGTTATATGATAGATATTTTCATGTAGAGAATAAAAGCCTATTTCCTTACGCACAAAGGTCTCTGCTCTAAAAATAAATCTACACGAGTTTATGAAAGGATTCCGTTTATTCAGACTTTGCCTGCTATGCGCGTTTCTCGGCATAGCCTGCACAAGCAGGGCGCAGGATTTCAAACTCTATTTCGCCAATAACATCTCCGATTTGCCCACCCTTGACAACTTCAGTTTCGACATGCCCGAACTGGACTGGCGCGAGGTGAAGGGCGGTGAGACCCACGACATTGCCGGCAATCAGGTGGAAGTGGAGGAAGTGATGCGCATGTTTGGCGACAGCCGCATGAAGGGCGTAGCCGACCAGCAGCTGTTCTGGCGCATGCGCGACCACTGCATGCTTTGCTTCCGCATTGACAACTGCGGTCGTGCGGGTTCGTTTCGCGTAGACGTGAGCGACGGCGACGGCGAGCATGGCTCGCTCACGGTGAGCCGCAGCTTCTTCGTGAACGTGTGCCGGCGCGACAAGCCCGTTGAGATAAAGGTGAGCCGCACGGACAACCCCAGCAGTTTCATCCTCTTCAAGTATTTCGTTTACGACTGGGACGACGAGAATCTCTACCTCTTCCAGCTTGACTCCAAGCGACAGGTAACCGGCGAGACCTATACGCTGGAATACATGCTGGGCTACACCGATGAGGAGTGCGACTATCACGCCGACACCCACAGTCTGGACCTGTGTGGCTCTGCCTTCCAGAGTTTCTACGTGCCTAAGGACAAGGACCTTGTAGACATGATGCTGAAGACCGGGGAGACCGGCGGCGACCACAAGCTGCGACTGAACATGCGAGCCATGCACACAGGCGTGAATCCCGACCCCGACTTCGAGGCCATCAAGCTGCGCACCGACTTCAAGCTCGACAAGCATGAGGGCCGCGAGCTGGTGAACTTCAACTGGATAGGCACCGGACTGTATGAGCGCTACGACACCCTTTTCCTGACCGTTCTGACCGACAAGAGCGAAGTAGTGAAGAAAGCCGAAATCAACGTGTGCTCGGTCGACACCAACGGCGTGGCGGTACCTGCCATCAATGCTCGCGACCTGGGCTACGATGCCAAGCGCAAGGCGTTCAAGATTCTCACCTACGGCAATCCCGCCTACGTGGAGATCATCGCCAACGGCATGTGCCCAACGGTCTACAAATATCCCGGTGCTGCCGACCCTCGCACCCACATCGTTGACGAGGCGCTGTGCAAGGACGTTGTGAAACTCTTTGCCCTTCCCAAGCAGAGTGATGGCGGAATAACCGTGAGCGGAGCCCATCTGCTCACCCTCAACGACACCAAGCGCGTGACCGTGATGCAAAGCATGGACCACATGGTTTGCGACCTTCTTGACGATGATATTTCTATCAGGCCCAAGGCCGACACGCTTGTGTTTGTCGACGATGCCGGCAACAGCTGGCCCAAGGTGCTGAATTATGTGCCGGTGAGCCATTACGCCAAGCTCGAACTCACCTTCTCCAGTCCGCGTGCGCAGAGCGTTGGCAATCCCTCGCTGAAGGCTGTGGTGGCCGAAGACAACATGACGTACACCGGTCGCTGGCCCGATGTCACCGTGCTCCATGCATCCGACTATCCCGGCTTTGAGCGCGACTACTACTACATGCGCTACGACATGGTGGAGATGGTACCTGTGAACAAATACTTCCGCCTTACCCTCGAGACCCCAGGCTACACCTACGACCGCTTCCCCTGCATGATGAACATCAGGGTGGACCGCGACAAGCTGAAGGACGGCGTGGAGAAGCAGGTGAACGAAGAGATAGCTGCCGACCGCACCAACGACGGCACCAAGGCACTGGCCGACGCCGACTACAACCTGCAGCTGCCCATGAGCTTCCAGTTGAGCGTGAAGCCGCTGTCCATCAGTCAGTCGCTGGTGTTCGACATCAAGAAGCAGATTGTTACCTCAACAACCTCGCTGACCTACAAGCGTGGCGGCATGTTGGAGCCTGGCGAGTCGCGTCCGGGCGAGTCGAAGGAGATGAGCGACATGCGCAAGGAGGCCTGTGAATATGCCAGCGGAACCAAGATCGACGGATACGACAAAGACAAATACAGCGTCATCGGCAAAGATGTAGTCCTCGACGACTGGGTGATGAAGGAGATGGACGACATCTTCTCCTTCGACGGCAACCGCCTGGGCCAAGGATGGTTTGGCGGAGGAAAGATGGTGATGACGTGTGGCCTGGGTCCCAAACTCTTCACCCATGGACTGCAGATGCAGCAGGCCAGCGGCACCATTGGCTACGGCATCGGCGTCATGGTGCCCGACATCTTCGACTGGTATCTGGGCACATCGACGTTCGCACAGATAACCCGTATGATTCCCACCTTCAAGATCGGTGCCAACTTCGAACTGTCGGCGCAGCTGGACTTCGGCGTAAAGACCCTTAATTCGAAGTATCCGATGAGCGTCTATGAGTTGTGCGACAACTTCGGCTATTTCGCCTTCCTGTCAGGAAAGTTCAAGGTGGGCGCCTGGATGGAAGTGGGAACGCCGCCCAATCCCTTATTGAACATCAATGCCGGACTGCGTGCCGGTTGCAAGGCCGGACTGAGCATCGGCATTGCCAACCGCTTTGAGGCCTCGTTGCCCGATTTCGGAATCAGCTTGATGGGACTGCTTGGCGTGGAGGCATACGCCAAAATCAACACCTTCGGATTCCAGTGGGCCGGGCGCGCCACAGCAACATTCGGCGCCCGTGGGTTCTATCCACGCAACGACGGGCACAATCCATTCCACCCCATGTATCCCTATTGGATAACCGACCGGGACAAAGACAAGAAAAACCTGCCCTTGTTGCAACCGCGCCGGCTGCCCGACATGACCTTCGGCGAGGCCCTCGTTGAGAATGTGGGCAGCAATGCCAATCCGCACTTCCTGAGCGACAGTCTTGTGGTGTACAACGACCTTGTCGACCCTGTTGACGACAACGACGACCGCGTGGCACTGCTCAACACCAACAGCAACACCACGACCACCCTCTCGACCGAGGGCACGGGCGCCACCAACCACATGCGCTCGAAGCGTGGCGAATACGAGGTGGTGGTCTATGAACAGCAGGGGCGCGTCGAAGAACCCATCATGCTGGGCGGTCCTCATGCCGTGCGTAGGATGAACGAAATGGGACAGCAGACGCAGATTGTGGCCAAGGTGAGGAACGGCAACAGTCCCTGGCGGCAGACCATTGTGATTGACGAAGACGGACAGGTGAACTGCAAACCCGTGGTGACCATCCAGGACAACGGCCACGCAGCGTGCATCTGGCAGCGCGGACTCATCAAGGAACTCGTGCCGCGCGATGAGACCGACACCCTCTACAACAGCTCGCTCGACGGCTATCTCGTGGTTTCATGCTTCGACGGAGACAAGTGGAGCGAACCCGTCAACCTGTTCCGTCTCAACGAAAAGCGCAGCGTGGCCGCCTACGACCTCATGATGCGCAACGACTCGGTGCTTGTGGGTGCCAGCCTGGCCAACAATCCGCTTGACAGCGCCAACTACTACCGTGAGTTCAAGTTTGCCTCCGTGGAAATGGGTTCCAGCAAGGTGAGCATCGTCGACGAGTCCGTCAACCCGCAGCATTTCTTCATGAACCGTGTCGGTCAGCACGCTGTTGTCGCCATGCTCTATGAGAAAAACGACTCCACGCGCGACATCTTTGTGAAGACCATGCGCATGGATGGTCACGGCGACGGACTGGCCGGTAGCGACATCGGTGCCAACTTCTGCTCGCCCCATCGTGTGAAGATCATCTGCGACAGGGCAGCCAGCCAGCTCGACCACTTCGCCGTGCTGTGGACAGAAATGAACAATGCCATGCGCGGAGAAGACGCCGACAACTACGGCGATGAGGTCTGCACCATGCTCAATGCCTCGCGCATCATCCTCATGCCGTCGCCCCATGTCACGGCACCCCTCACACTTGGAGCCGAACGAGACAGTCTGCTGATGCTCGACTTCGACGGTTTCCTCGACGACTCGCGCATCAAGGTGGTCTACTCGTTGGCCGACATCAACACCGGCGAAGCCGTCATCATGAGCAACGAACGATACTTCACCAACAGTTTCGAATATGATGTGGAGTACACACGTCAGGCTTTGCTGGGAGGTTCTCAGTTGCCCGTGAGCTTCAATGTGCGCAACACCGGCACATCGCCCATCCGCCGGACACAGTTCATTATCAATGGCAAGGAATTCGAACTCGACGACACATACGTGGCGCCGAGCCATAACCGCAAGTTCGTCGTGCAGTATCCCATCGACGAAAACTTCGACGGCTACCTTTCCACACAGGTAAGCGTGGACTACGAAAACGTGTTCAGGGCGCAGAACCACCCCACTCGCCGCAACATCAGCTTCCGTCATCAGCTCCAGTCAATGCCCGCCAACTATGTGGGCGTTGAGAATGTGGAGTGCGAGTTGGTAGGCCATAGCGTAGAGAACGGAACCAACTACTTCGTCGTAGAACTCACCGACCATTCACCGCGTGGGCTTAACAGCGATGTGGCCGTGAGGGTCGGCATCTACCCCCACGTCATGATTGACGAGCCCATCAACGACGAGTCGGAGGTGATTGTCACCGCCGATGACTTCTCAGAATACGCCGGTCAGCGCAAGGCCATCGTAACGGTGAAGGTGCCGGGCATCGTAGAATCTGCCAAGGCTTACCTGAACGTACACGTGTTTAACCTAAAGCTGAGCAGCATTTCAAGGGAAAGAGCCGCCGTTCCCAACGTGCAGCTTGTGGAAAATGCGCATTATGTGACGCTGCTTCCCGACGAAGACCCCACGGTCATCGAGCAGATCAAGCGCGACATTGCAGCCAACGGTTCGTTGATCAATGTGGTGAAGGAGGACAACGGTCTCCGTGTCAGCGGACTCACACCAGGTGACCGCCTGCGCGTTTTCGCCTCGAATGGAATCATGGTGTACAGCTGTTCGCCAGAGGGTGGGGAAGTGTTTGTGCCCATAAAGCGGCACGACGTCTACCTGCTTTCCACGGCAAAGGAGAGCCGGAAGTTCAGTTTCTGACAGTTGCATGGGCAATAAGACCGTGGAATGCATTATATTTCAACCAAGAGAAGAAGAATGAAGAGCAAGGAATATCATAAAGGGTGGATGATGACAATAGCGATGGTCGTCTGTTTGCTGACCATTGGCAACACCAGAATCCATGCCTATACCGCAGTGGAAGGCTTTGTCGGCGAGACCTGGTACGACCATCGCAGCACCGGTTTTGAGCATGGTTCGGGAACCCAAAGAGACCCTTACGTCATCAGCAGTGCCGGTGAGCTGGCTCTTATCGCATGGAAGGCGAACGAGGAAGGCAACACTTTCAGTGGCGTTTTCTTCAAGCTCGGGGCCGACATCTCGCTGAACAATTACGGCTGGGTGCCCATAGGCTGTGGAGGAGACCACTGCTTCAAGGGCACCTTGACGAACCCCGACGAATACACCATCAGCAACATGCGGCTGAAGGCGAATGGAACCGATAAGACCGATTTGTTCGGACTCTTTGGAAAGATCATCGGAAAAGTGGATGGCATCAAGCTGGAAAAATCCGTCATCTCGGTCACCGTGCCGGGACAATGCTGCGTGGGGGCCATCTGCGGATTGCTGGGAACGAGAGAGATAAGGAATAACTCAGGCATCGTTTCCAACTGTCGTGTGCAGGCCGACTTTGTAATCAATGCAGGTGAAGCATCTTCTGTTGGAGGCATTATCGGGGAAGGCGACTCGCATGAATCACTTCGTCGATGTGTTGTAGAGGCAGACATGCGCGTCTTCAACGTAGGTATGACGGGCGGCATCGCAGGGTTTATCGGCAGCACTGCCAAAGGAGGCTTGGTGCAGGACTGTCACGCCAACGTCAATATTACTGGCGTAGGCGACGTGGCAACATCATTTGTCGATGGTGATGCATGTCGCTATGGGGGACTCATCGGATTCTCCTACGTCTCCTCGTTTCCACGATCTTTGGAGTTTTGTTCCGCAGCTGGCGAAATCAAAGCATCAGGTAGCTGTGACCAGTATATAGGAGGACTCATCGGTTCTTTCTACAGTGAGAATCTTGGTGCTGGCAACCTGCCGGTGGCAAGGCTCAGCGTTTCTTCCGTCACCATATCGGGAAAAGGCAGGCTCGGGGGGCTGGTTGGGTCGTCGATGGTCAGAGGAACAACCTATCATAATCTGGAGAATTGCTTCAGCTGTTCCTACATTGACGGGTCGGAGGCAGAGTATGTGGGCGGCATCGTTGGCTACGTTTATTACACACAAAGCAGCAACGGGAACGCGTACTATGGAAAGGACTGCACTTTTGCAGGAACGATAAAGAAACCGAAGGCATCCAAGTACTACGGGAGCATCGTTGGAAGAGTGGAACGATTGCTGTCTTCCGCAGCCTCTGCATTCGGCACATACCGCTACGACCGTCTGATGTGCGACTTCCGGCCATGTGGGAAAAATGCCAAATACGGAACTGTCACAGCCTTTTGTTCGCCACCACCTTCGGAGGTGTCATATTCCGTCTATTTGGAGGCCTTGTGGCCTGTCTACTCTCAGGTGTTGTCAGAGACAATCTGCTATAGAGACATCTTCGAGCTTTGCAGCTATCCCTTCCACATTACGACTGATTCAAAGACCCTGTATTGTGCCAACGACGTCAGTGCGGACTTCTCGTTGCGAAACTATGAGGACAAGTCGACCCACGAAAAGCTCACCAACTACGCCATCGAGCCTGCAAGCAATGTCAGCGTTTCCAAGGACTTTATCGTCAGGCCGCTAGATCCCGGAGAGGTCATTGTAGAGGTGACGCACAAGAACCTCAAGCGAAAGGTTCACCTCTATATTACCTACGGCAATGAGTGGGACGGCACGTCGACAACAGAAGGAACGGCAGAGTCAAATCTGTTCGACGGTGGCGACGGAAGTGAACAGAATCCGTTCATGATCCACAATGTTGCACAGCTTTCGGGTGCCATCAGTTCAAAGTACAACAGTTCGAAGTATTATTTCAAGCTCAGCAACGACCTGTTCTTCAACAACCATCTGCTGACAGACAACGGAACTCCGCGCAGCGATGCCCAACTGTGGACGCCGCGCGACTGGAAAGCACATCTCAATGGCAACGGCAAGATTCTATACGGGCTCTATGTCGATGAACCCAGTGCCGAGCCGGATACGAATTATGGTCTCTTTGACCATCTGTCGGGCTCAGTGAGTGACCTTGGCATTGTCGATAGCTACGTCTGTGCCATTTGCCCTTCGTTTTCCTACTCCGACTTGATTGGTGTGGGAATGTTGTGTGGTCACATTGTGGAGTCGGCTTCGGTTGAGCGATGCATGGCCCACGGAAGAGTTGTGAGTAACAAGTATCTGGGTGGACTTTGCGGTGTGGCAGGTTTCAGAAGCGCCCCTGACAATATCCGCATTGTGGACTGCTTTACCTCAGTGCATCAAGGACCACCACCAGAAGACCCACGCTATCCAAGCTTCAACACTCAGGCGGCAATCGCCGTTGGTTCGGTCAACGTAGCACAGAGATGCCTTAGCGTAGGCAGAATGGACTTCGTCAGTAATGGCATGTTTTCGGATAAAGGAACAGAGTGCTATCTCGACAAACAGATGTCGGAGAACGTGGTGTACTCTTCATCTGGTATGCTCACTTCACAACTGACAGATGGCCATTTGTTTAAAGGTTGGGACAACTGGGTGCAGGAAGAGGGCCGTTATCCTATGCTTCGCCAGTTTGCATCCTCTTCCTATGGCGACCTGCTTACCATGCCGGTCATGTTCTTTGCTGACGATGAGAAGGTGGATCGTGCCGGTAATGTCACCGAAATATTTGAGTTCCTCACCGACGATGCGCAGTGGAGCGCCTACAATGGTGACACCTATCTCGACGTCATTCAGGAGTGTGCCGCCGCTTCGCTGAACCAGCGCACCGGCAATGAGCCCGAATTCCTGGTGGGACGTTCCACCATTGACCGCAGCAAGTGTACGCAAGCTCTCCGCTCGATTGCCCTCAACGTCAATGTGGATGGCAAGGTGGGCATTCGTTTCAAGGACCCCGAGGCTGAGAGCGCCTGCATGACAGCCTTCGACAATAACCCTCAGGACAATGTCATCACTCTGCGAGAGTCGTTCGAATCTACCGTTTCTGACTTCAAGGAGCGCTTCAATCCCCATGCAGCCAATGTGAGATACTTCCCTGAGCTCCGCTATTTTGCCGGCATCAAGCGCATGGAAAACGGAATGATTTCTGGTCTCAGCCAGCTCGAAGAGGTGGAAATGCCCAAGCAGCTCAGGAATCTCGGTCCCGGGGTGTTCAGTGGATGCGATGCCCTTCCGACCGTCATGCTGCCGTCATCCTTCCGCATGGCAGAGCCGGGCGCTTTCTATCAGTCTTCCATTACCGACATCTTTGTGGCTAAAAAGAATCCGCAGGTGGTGAGCCGACAGGGACTTCTCTTCACCGATTCCGTCAATACCCACGAAGACGTGTACTATCTCAACGCCCTCATGGCCTATCCGCCGGCTCGTGGACAAGACACAGCGACGGTGTGTGGACCGCTCTCTGCCATCCTCGAAGGTGCTTTCTACCGGATACCCAACCTGCGCAGCATCTACATCGACAACCCGCTGCCGGAGGGTGAACGGGCCGAGCTGATGCCCGATGGCATCATACATGAGCAGGACAATACGCTCATGCAGATCTACATCAACGATGGTTCGTCTCACGGAGCTACGCTCGAAAATGTCGACGAACCGGTGCTCTTCCCCGAGTATGCCGACGTCAACATGCTCGACGAAGACGACCCTTGGCTGCCCTATGTCGAGGCTGGATGCATTGAGCGTTATTTCCCTCTCCGTGTGGGTCCGCTGGGCTGGCACTCGCTCTACATCGGCTTTGCCACCCGGCTTCCCGAACAGCTCAAGGCCTATATCGTGAGACGGGCTGAGCTGGAGGAGCATGTGGCTGAGCTGAAGCGCACGGCCAACCTGCTGCCGCATGAGACTCCCGTCCTCATCAAGGCCGAAGAACCAGGCACCTATCTTCTCTATCCCGAGCACGGAAAGGTGTACGAACTCAACAAGTCGTGGAACCGGCTGACGGGCTCTTATATAGGACAAAACGATCAGTTTGGAACACCCGTCAATCAGGAAGGCGTCAACCGTGGCTCCCTGCTCACGCTTGGTCTCGACGATGAGGGTGAGATCGGACTCTTCTACTATCAGCATCAGGGTGAGATACCTCCCTACGAGGCTTTCCTCTACTGCAATCTTGTGGGCATAGACGAGCATTTCATTCCCTATTACATCTTCGATATCGACGACGACCCACTGCCTTCTGTCCCCACCGCCATAACCGACAACAACTCTCGGCTTACTGGTTCCAGCTCTGTGTTCTACACCCTCGACGGACGGAAGATTGAGGGCAGGCCCACAGTGAAGGGCATCTACATCAACAACGGGCGGAAAGTGGTGGTCAGATAGAGACGACAAAAACCCGTGCAAAGGCTCATTTAGGGAAATCCCTATTCGATTTAGGGAAAACTTTTTTTGCCACTTGCATAATTTCAATTATCTTTGCAGCGATAAAATATCGTTTGTGTTAATATATTAAATAAGGAGATACAGGCATGAAGAAAGTAGCTATCTTTGCAGTGGGCGCAGCACTGTTGCTGAGCAGCTGCGGTTCTTACACGGCCAGTGGAGCCTACACCGGCTCCTCGTTGGGCAGCATTCTGGGGTCGGCCATTGGCGGGCTCGCCGGCGGTCCGCGTGGAAGTGACTGGGGCACCATCATCGGAATGGCAGGCGGCGCTGTCGTTGGCACTGCCATTGGAAGTGCAGCCGACCAGTCGCGACGCGAAAGGATTGACGAATACCACCAGCGCACCCAGGCCCGCATGGAGCAGCGCTCCACCATGGGGCAGGGTAGCTATGGCTACGACAACTACGGTGACAGCGGCTATGACCCGCAGAACGGTGGCGACGACCGCATCGACCTGGGCATCGCAGGTGCTCCCGGCAGCGTGCCTTCGCAGCAGATGACAGCCGGTAGCGGCACACTCGTCATCAGCAACGTGCGCTATCTTGACGACAATGGAGACCAGACATTGGGTGCTGGAGAGGTGGCAAAGATTACCTTCGACCTGAAGAATACGTCGGGCCAGACGCTCTATAATGTGCGCCCCATTGTCATGGAGACCACCGGCAACCGTCACATTCTCGTCTCGCCAACCATCAATGTGGAGAGCATAGCTCCCGGCAGTGGCATACGGTATACGGCCACTGTAGTGGGTGACCGCAGTCTGCGTCGCGGCATGGCGCAGTTTGAAGTCAATGCCGAGGTAGGAGGAAATGTTCGCGTCACCGGTGCACAGGCGTTTGAACTGCCTACGCGGCGGTGAGGTCGAATGGCAGTAGCGCCGTTCCGAGAAAGACAGGAAAAGAAAGCAGGAGGCAAGCTTCCCAAAAGGGGCTTGCCTCCTGTCTTTGTTTTCCGTGGGGAAGGGGAGAGGTTGCGGAAGTACCGCAACCTACGAGACCCGCGGTTTTACACAATTCCTTGTGCCATCATTGCATTCAGAAATCTTGGCTTCGCTTCGCTCCGCCGAGCTGTCCGATGCCATGATGGGAATTGCTTACACAATTCCTTGTGCCATCATTGCATACAGAAATCTTGGCTTCGCTTCGCTCCGCCGAGCTGTCCGATGCCATGATGGGAATTGCTTACACAATTCCTTGTGCCATCATAGCATTGGCCACCTTCATGAATCCGGCGATGTTGGCGCCCTTCACGTAGTTGATGTAGCCCTCTTCCTTGCCGTATTTCATGCACTGGGCGTGGATGCCGGCCATAATTGTGTGGAGCTTCTGGTCCACTTCTTCGGCACTCCAAGAGATGCGCATGGAGTTCTGGGTCATTTCCAGACCGCTGGTAGCTACACCACCTGCGTTGACAGCCTTACCCGGAGCGAACAGCTGGCGTGCTGCAATGAACTTGTCGACAGCCTCTGCCGTGCAGCCCATGTTGGACACCTCGGCCACGCATAGCGGCTTGTTGGCCAGGATGGCGTCTGCGTCTGCACCGTTGAGCTCGTTCTGTGTAGCGCAGGGCAGGTATATGTCGGCCTTCACCTCCCAAGGCTTTTTGCCCGGGAAGAACTTGCTGCCGGGGAACTCCTCTGCATAGGGCTCGCACACGTCGTTGCCGCTGGCACGCAGTTCCAGCATGTATTCAATCTTCTCGGCATCCAGTCCGGCCTCGTCGAGGATATATCCGTCAGGTCCGCTGATGGTGATGACCTTGGCGCCCAGTTCCGTAGCCTTCTTGGCAGCGCCCCATGCCACGTTTCCGAATCCTGAGAGCGCGATGGTCTTGCCCTTGATGTCGTGGCCGGCCGTCTCCAGCATGTGGTGCACGAAGTAGAGTGCGCCGAAGCCCGTAGCCTCAGGACGCAGGATGGAACCACCCCATTCCAGTCCCTTGCCGGTGAGCATTGCACCGTGGAACTGTCCTGTGATGCGCTTGTATTGTCCGAAGAGATAGCCGATCTCGCGTCCGCCTACGCCGATGTCGCCAGCGGGAACGTCCATGTCGGGACCTATAACCTTATAAAGCTCAGTCATGAATGACTGGCAGAAACGCATGATCTCGGCGTCGCTCTTTCCGCGTGGTGCGAAGTCAGAACCACCCTTGCCGCCGCCCATGGGCAGTGTGGTGAGGGCGTTCTTGAAGGTCTGCTCGAAGCCGAGGAACTTCAGAATGGAGAGGTTTACTGACGGATGGAAGCGCAGTCCGCCCTTGTACGGGCCGATGGCGCTGTTGAACTGCACGCGATAGCCAATGTTCACCTGCACCTCGCCCTTGTCGTCAACCCAAGGCACGCGGAACGTGGTGATGCGCTCTGGCTCCACGATGCGCTCGATAATCTTGGCTTTTTCAAACTCGGGATGCTGGTTGTAGACGTCCTGAATAGAGGTTAGCACTTCCCTGACAGCCTGCAGGAACTCGGCTTCACCTGGGTGCTTTTGCTCCAGGTTCTGCATGATTTTCTCAACGTTCATAGAATAGTATTTTAGTTAAACATAAAAAGATGTCTCGAATGACTTTACAAATGTAGTGGTTTTTGTTGAAACCGCCAAGAGAAAAACCGAAAATCTTCTTTTTTAGGCAGACTTTTTTCCCCGAGGGATGGTTTTTGCCGTTCGTTCTCAGTCTGCCAGCAGACCGTTTCTTTCAGGCCGTTGTCACTGAGCAGCCCGTCTGGCTTCCTTTTCCGCTTTCTTTGCGGCTTTCCTGGCTTCTTTCTCGGCTTTCTTTGCGGCTTTTTCAGCCTCGCGGGCCTGTTTCCTTGCTTCCCTCTGAGCTTTCCTGTCTGCTTTCTTCGCTTCTTTGTAGGCTTCCTTTTCCTCCTTCAGCATTTTGTCGGGGTCGAGGTCGTCGCCCGACTCCAGTGCTTCGCGCAGCATCTCCTTGTCGAAGGTGATGACTTGTCCGAAGAGTCCCACGGAAAGTGTCTTGTCTTCGCCTTTCAGGTGGACATGGGTTGTGTTGAACAGCACGTAGTCATTGAGTTGCAGCTTCATGTCGATGGCGGCGGATACTGCCGTCTTGATGAGGCTTTTCCCCACTTTCCCGAACACGTTGTTGTCCATTCCGCGTTCAGCGGCTTCTTCCTCCACATATTCGCTGACGGCTTTCATCATGGCTTCTTTATGCGCCTTTTTGTCAGGTCGCGTGAGCGTCATCAGTATGGCTATGCCAACCAACAGGATCAATACGAGCAGTTTCTTCATGCGTTCTTTTATATATTATATTCAACAAGGATGCGGTCCACATTGTGTGGAATCGGCGACAAAGGTAATAAAAAGCACGTTGAATAACGAAGAAAGATGCGGAATTTTTCAGCATGTTTGGCCAAAACATTTTGTGTTCTCGCTTTTTCTTTGTAAGTTTGCACGAGTTTACAACACCCATTCCCCGTTTTATGGAAAACAACATACCGCAACAGTGGAATAAATTCTATCTGAAAGACGTGTCGTTTGTCAATCTGATGACACGTCGCATCTACAACGTCTTGATAGTGGCCAATCCCTATGATGCCTTCATGCTCGAGGACGACGGACGTGTCGACGAGAAGATTTTCAACGAGTACACCGAACTGGGCCTGCGCTATCCGCCCACCTTCACGCAGGTGAGCACCGTGGAGGAGGCCGAGGCGGTGCTGCGCGAAACCAGCATCGACCTGGTGATATGTATGCCCGGCAATGCCGACAACGACGCCTTCGACGTGGCGCGTTCCGTCAAGCAGCACGTGCCCGAGACGCCCTGCGTGGTGCTCACTCCCTTCTCCCACGGCATCACCCGCCGCATTGAGAACGAGGATATGAGCATCTTCGACTACGTTTTCTGCTGGCTGGGCAACACCAACCTCATCCTGAGCATCATCAAGCTCATAGAAGACAAGATGAATCTGGAGCACGACATCGAGGAAGCCGGTGTGCAGATGATCCTGCTGGTTGAAGACGGCATCCGCTTCTATTCGTCTGTCCTGCCCAACCTCTACAGCTACATCCTCGCACAGAGCCAGCGCTTCGCCACCGAGGCACTGAATCCCCACTCGGCCACGTTGCGCATGCGCGGCCGCCCCAAGGTCGTCTTGGCGCGCACCTACGAGGAGGCCTGGGAGCTCTATGAGAAATACCACGACAACACCCTCGGCGTGATTGCCGACTGCCGTTTCCCGCTGCACAAGCTAGCGCCGTCGGACCCCCACACCTTTGTCCCCACACGCGCCGAGAAAGACCCCGATGCCGGCTTCAAGCTGCTGAAGGCCATCCGCGAGCGCGACGAATACGTGCCCCTCATCATGCAGAGCGCCGAGACCGCCAACCGCGCAAAGGCCGAGCAGATGGGCATCGGCATCAAGTATGTGGACAAGAACTCCAAGAAGATGAACATCGACCTGCGCAACATACTGGCCGAGCATTTCGGCTTCGGCGACTTCATCTTCCGCGACCCGAAGACCCACGACGAGGTGCGCCGTGTGAGGAACCTCAAGGAGCTGCAGGACAACATCTTCACCATTCCCTACGACTCCATGCTCCACCACATATCGCGCAACCACATGAGCCGCTGGCTCTGCGCCCGCGCCATCTTCCCCGTGTCGGCCTTCCTGAAGACCGTTACGTGGCACAAGCTGAAGGACGTGGATGCCCACCGCCGCATCATCTTCGACGCCATTGTGCAGTATCGCCGCATGAAAAACATCGGCGTGGTGGCCTTGTTCGACCGCAACCGCTTCGACACCTACAGCCATTTCGCACGCATCGGCGACGGTTCGCTGGGCGGAAAAGGGCGCGGACTGGCTTTCCTCGACAATGTCATCAAGCAGCATCCTGAGTTCAACGAGTTCGAAGGCGTGAAGGTGAGCATTCCGAAGACGGTGGTTCTCTGCACCGATGTCTTCGACGAGTTCATGGATTCCAACAACCTGTATCCCATCGCCCTGAGCGATGCCTCCGACGAAGACATCCTGCGCCACTTCCTGCGCGCCCAGCTGCCCGACCGGTTCATAGCCGACTTCTTCACCTTCTTTGAGGCCACGCGGTCGCCCATCGCCATCCGCAGCAGCTCACTGCTCGAAGACAGCCACTACCAGCCGTTCGCCGGCATCTACAGCACCTACATGATACCCTATCTGGACGATAAATACCAGATGCTGCAGATGCTTGCCGCCGCCATCAAGAGCGTCTACGCGTCGGTCTACTATCGCGACTCCAAGGCCTATATGACCGCCACCTCCAACGTCATCGACCAGGAGAAGATGGCCGTCATCCTGCAGGAAGTGGTGGGCAAGCGCTACGGCGACCGCTTCTATCCCAACATCAGCGGTGTGCTGAGGTCGCTCAACTACTATCCCCTGGAAGGCGAGACCGCCGAGGAAGGAGTGGCCAGCCTGGCGCTCGGACTGGGAAAATACATCGTGGACGGAGGGCAGACGCTGCGCGTGAATCCCTATCATCCCGACAAGGTCCTGCAGATGAGCGAGATGGACATAGCGCTCAAGGACACCCAGACACGTTTCTATGCCCTCGACATGACCCACGTAGGCAACGATTTCCAGGTGGACGATGGCTTCAACATCAAGAACCTGCGCGTGCGCGAGGCCGACAAGGACGGCTCGCTCCGGTACATCAGCAGCACCTATGACCCGACAGACCAGATGATTCGCGACGGCTACTACGAGGGCGGGCGCAAGATCATCTCCCTCTGTGGTGTGCTCCAGCATGGCGTGTTCCCCCTTCCTCAGCTGTTGCAGATGTCGATGCAGTTCGGCGCGGAGGCCATGCGCAGGCCGGTGGAAATAGAGCTGGCGTGCAACATCAACGACGACCGCACCGGCGAGTTCTACCTCCTGCAGATACGTCCCATCGTAGACTCCAAGCAGGTGCTCGACGAAGACATCAACAAGATTCCCGACACGCAGTGCCTGTTGCGGTCGCACAACTCGCTGGGCCACGGCATCAGCGACGACGTGTTCGACGTGGTCTACGTGAAGGCCGGCGACGACTTCTCGGCGCAGAACAACCCCGCCATTGCCGAGCAGATAGAGCGCATCAACCGCCGTTTCCTCGACGAGGGGCGCGGATATGTGCTCGTAGGGCCTGGCCGCTGGGGAAGCAGCGACTACTGGCTGGGCATTCCCGTCAAGTGGCCCCACATCTCCGCCGCGCGCGTCATCGTGGAGGCAGGGCTCAAGAACTACCGTGTGGACCCGTCGCAAGGCACCCATTTCTTCCAGAACCTGACGTCGTTCGGCGTGGGCTACTTCACCGTGAACACCTTCAACGACGACGGAATCTTCCAGAAAGAGCTGCTCGACGAGATGGAAGCCGTCGAGGAAACCGAGTTCGTGCGCCATGTGCGCTTCAGCCATCCGCTGAAAATCATGATGGACGGCATGAAGCAGGAGGGCGTCGTCCTGCTGCCCGAGAACGGCTGAGACTTCGTTTTCTCTCATGAGATTGTCCGCCTGCGGCGCTACACGAATGTGCATGAACAGGCATGAATGGCTGAACAAACGCGGGACATCTGTTAGATGTTCATTCGTGCAAAAACGTTTAGCGTCTCAGGCAATGGAAAATCAGACGATTTTTTCTGCCGTCTTTTTGTCATTTAAACGCCAATTTTATTCAGTTTAATTGGCGTTTTAATGAAACAAATCCATTGATTTTGTTGAACGATTCCATTGATTTCGTTGAACGATTTCAATGGATTTGTTCAACGATTCCATTGGGTTTGTTTCGTCAGATTGGCGGTTTACCTGTCAGAGAACGTTGTGCTGACGGTTCCGATTTGATGGTCTCGGCTAACGAAAACGGAAGCAGCAGGCTCAGAAATCAGCCTTTCGGTCGCTTTGCTTGCATAGAACTCCTGAGCCAGACCGTCCTTTTGATGTTCCCTTTTTTGTGACCTTCTTCCACTGCTTCTGGACTCATTCGAGCCAAAAGACATAGTTGTTGCCAGACCTCCTATGTAATTGCCGAACGAATAAAGATGATTCAACTGTCGCAAGCTCTGCTTGTTTCTGTTTTAGAGGTGAGTGGTGAGAGGTAAGAGGTAAGAGGAATGCGGGCA
This sequence comes from Prevotella sp., assembly GCA_017509155.1. GTDB lineage: Bacteria > Bacteroidota > Bacteroidia > Bacteroidales > Bacteroidaceae > Prevotella. The sequence goes on along the minus strand of JAFWQE010000166.1, from coordinate 273 downwards.
AGCCCAGAATAGAATCATAAAAAGGAAACAGAAGACGTGTTCTCTTACCACTCACTACTCCCTCCCTAAGCCTACTCTTTATACACCTCTGTAATAATCGGCCTGGAAGGCCAGCAGCAACCAGCCCAGGGCAACGCCCTGGGTACTATGTATGTGTGTTACTAACGCCCTACAGGGGCAAAAGCGTTTTCCAGATGAAGATGGTCAATTCTTTTGCCCCGGTGGGGCGTACATAGGCCATCATATAATACCCAGGGCGTTGCCCTGGGCTGG
>JAFWQE010000165.1 GCA_017509155.1 Prevotella sp. | reverse complement strand
TCTAATTCTCTAATTCGTGACAAACAAAGAATTATAATCTTTTTATCACGAATTAGAGAATTAGAGATTTTTTGTTTGGCCATCATTCTCTCATTCGCAATCTCGTGATACGCCAAGGATTACGAACACTTTATCACGAATTTGATAATTGGAGAATATGGGGTCGCCTCTCATTCTTTAATTCTCTAATTCGTGACAAACAAAGAATTATAATCTTTTTATCACGAATTTGAGAATTAGAGATTTTTTGTTTGGCCATCATTCTCTCATTCGCAATCTCGTGATACGCCAAGGATTACGAACACTTTATCACGAATTTGAAAATTGGAGAATATGGGGTCGGCTCTCATTCTTTAATTCTCTCATTCGTGACAAACAAAGAATTATAATCTATTTATCACGAATTAGAGAATTAGAGATTTTTTGTCTGCATATCATTCTTTAATTCTCTAATTCGTGATAAAGGAAAGAGCACAACTTGATTGTCACGAATTAGAGAATTAGAGATGATGGGATGGGATGGCTGTTCTTCTATAGAAAACCGACAAAAAGAATCGTTGAAAACGACAGTTGGAACCAACGAAAACGGCAGTTTTACGAAACAAAGCCAATGGATTTGTTGAACAAAGTCAATGGAATTGTTCAACAAAACCAATGGAATCGTTGAACGAAATCAATGGAATCGTTTCCTGAAAGCGGCAGTTTGTCTTTCCGAAACTGACAATCTGACTGCGGCAAATTGCCAAAATGCCTGCGGCGCTACACGAATATGCATGAATTCACATGTAATTTTTCAAAAATAATTCATGAGACATTCATGGGCATTCATGCATATTGCCTGCGGCAAATTGCCAAAATGCCTGCGGCGCTACACGAATATGCATGAATACACATATAATTTTTCAAAAATAATTCATGAGACATTCATGGGCATTCATGCATATTCGTGTAGCGCCGCAGGCGAATAATCGTGAATGCTGATGCAATGTCTCATGAATAAACTCCAATTCCGGTAATTCTCAAATTCGTGACCGAACCCCGTGAATACCAATTCCGGTAATTCTCAAATTCGTGACCGAACCCCGTGAATACCGATTTCGGTAATTCTCAAATTCGTGACCGAACCCCGTGAATACCAATTCCGGTAATTCTCAAATTCGTGATCACTTGACCACGACTTTCTTTCCGTTCTTCAGGTATACGCCTTTGTGCGTGGGCTCGCCGATGCGCTGCCCGCCGAGCGTGCTCCATGTCGGCGCGGTCTGTTCGGCGGCGGCATTGGTCACCTGTGTGGCAACAGGACGTCCAATCACCACATGAGGAGCAACGTTATGGTCTTCATCGGTAATGTAGTAGGTAGCACCATTAGGCCTCCAATAGTAGGCCACAGGCTTCGTAATCGTCATTCCTGGCCCGAGCGTAAGCTGTGGCATTGGGTGTGAATCGCTTCTTCCCACACCCAGCCCTGCATAGGAGGCATTCAAATCATAGTTTCCACTATTGATGACCACCTCATCACCATTGAGGCCCTGCATCACGTAGCTGACGGCATAGTTCCCGCCGGTGCAGGTAACTTTGGCATCACCTCTTATGCCAGAGGTCTCGTCTTCGTCGTCACCTGTGATGGTGAGCGTGCCGTTGTTGCTGATATTCATTTCGCCCAATGAGAAGATGCCGCATGCAGCATTGGTGAAGCTGATGTGGTTGTCTCCGTTGAGAACGATGTTCAGCCCATCGATGGCGCTTTCATCCTCTTTATCTAAGTTCATGATGACACCAACTTGTTTGTCGCCATTATAGACACTATAGTTGAGATTGGCGTCGTCGAGTGTCAGCGTCTTGGCGTCAGGGTCGAAGGACACCGACCCCTCTGTGAGCCATAATAAGCTGCGCAGGCCCTCGTTCAGGTAGGGAATGTTTCCTTCGCAGAGCTGTATGCCACACACGCTCAGTGGATATGTCTCACCACAATTGCCGATGATGACCGAGCCGTCCCAGAAATACTGCACATTATCGCCGGAGTATCCTGCCGGGCAGAGCACATCGCAACCCTCGCTGGCGTCCACCACCAGTTTGGCCATGGGGTAATAGCCGTTCTGCTGTCGCTGGCAATGGGCCTTGACGTAGGCGTTGTTCACATGGAGAATGCCTTCACTTCCACTGGCTTCCACACGGAAGGCGTCTTCGGTGTATCCGCTCAGACAGCTGCCCAACTGGCTTTCCAAGTCGAGCGAGCATTCGCTCACGGTCAGGTTGTCGATAAATTGATGACTCCATCGGCCAACAGCTTTCAGCGACGCCATTGTCGCGTTGGGGCGCTTGCTAATGTAAGGGTCGCCATAGATCTTGGTGCCACGATACAGGTGCCACCCGTCTCCGCTCGTGGTGTTCTCGCCAACCAGCTTCACCTGCATGTTCTCCATGCCGTTCACTGTTCCGTAATCATCCACGGAGAAGGCGTCCACATCATACTGGTTCCAAGTGCCGATACTGGCATCGGTAAGCGTGAGTGTCTTGCCGTCAAAGGTCACGCTTCCGCCGTCGCCCAGCACATCGTCCTTGTTCTGGCGTGTCACTTGCGTGCCACCCACATACAGATAGATGTAATTGTCCTGCTCGATGACCCTCACGCTTTTCAGAACGTTGCCGCTTGCATCGGCCAATCGTTCTTCTCCCCCTTCGGAAACCAGCTGAACAGCATTGATCAGATTATATTTTGCAAAAGGACTCAGCACGGGAGGTTCTGTGCTCTCGTCGCCTTCGTATGACACGGCAGCCATGCCGCCCATGAAGGTGACATCGCCCCCACCGAAAAAGATGTTGCCCTCATTACAGAATATACCTAAGTCACTGCAGTTAAACTTGTATTCACCACTTAGGAAGGAGACATTGCCCATTGCCTCAATTCCATAATTTTGCGACTCTACCGTGGAGACGGTTGACGTGCGCAGGAAGCTGACATCGAGTTTCCCGCTGCCCTTGAACACAACGCGGTCGGACATATTCGCGAGGAATACACAAGCTCCTGCGTTGGTTCCACCGGTAATCTTGTTATCACCTTCAACGACAAATGTCAGGTCGTCGATGCCCGGAAGTGCTCCATCGCCACTTGGATCCATCGTTGCATTCACGAAAACAGCTGCCCCCAAAAGGTTATCTACGTTAGTGCCATGGAATTCCATCTGCACATTGCGCAGCGTAATGGTGCGTTTGCCGTCGAACTCCACAGTGCCGCTCTTCAGATAGCCCATCATCGTCAGCATCTGCGAAAGGTTCTGGCGGTTGGCGTCTGTTATTGGTACGCCGCACACGTAGAGCGGATAGTCGGCGGCAGAAACGTTCACGGCCATGCCCATGAGCAGCAGAAGGCTCAGGCAGGCTCTTCTAAGGATTGTTGTAGTTTTCATCATCTTCGTAGTTTTATTGTTATTATTCAAGTTTCGCATTCGCTCAACTTCTTGGAGTTCAGGAGTTCAGGAGTTACAGGAGTTGCAGACGATAGTGCTGAAGGCTCTCTTTGCGTCAGTTTCAGGGGTTGGAAGTATTGTCTGAACTCCTGTAACTCCTGTAACTCCTAAACTCCATCAACTTGCGAAAGTTGAGTTATTATTGAAAGTTTGTTCTGGTGTCGCCACGGAAATGGTTCACACCGCAAAGGTACATCTTTTCCGTGAATCGGGCAAGAATATGACCGATTTTTCGCATTTAGCGCGGTTGCAGGAGGGGGGAAGAGTTGCAGAGAACTCCTGAAAATCCCCCTCCTACGGCTCTTGAAAACCCTGTCAACGAGCTCTATTTCACCTCTTCCCACCGCATCACGGCGCCATTGCGGCGGGCTGGGTCGGCCCCGGTGTAGTCCATGCTGTAGGGACTTCCCGTGGTGGGACTCTTGCCTATGTAGCGGTGCGTGCGCAGGGACATGAGCATGAACTCGTTGTTGAGGTAGTCCTGCCAGAGGAACTCCTCGGCCTTCGCGGGGTCGTTGGTCAGGCGCACATCGCCGGCAATGCCGTAGCCAGAAACGAAGACATAGCGGCCGTCTTCGCACTGAAGGCTGACCTTTCCCTGCCCTTTGTCGATGAGGCGGAAGTGCGTCAGCTTGGAGTTGTCGTTGGTGTCGGTGTCGTAGAGCAGCCCATGCGTCAGGGCAACGGCTGGCTTGCCGGTGGCGAGATTGACCATTCGGAAGGTCTTGCCGTAGGGAATATTGCCGCTGCGATTGGCCTGCGGCTCCTCCACGGTGAAGTTGTCGAACTCGGCATAGCCGCCCTGGATGCCCTTGCGGTTGAAGGCGAAGAGGGCGTGGCGCGAGCCCTGGAACGTGATGAGCTGATAACTGAGCGGCATCTCGCGGCCCAGCGGTTGGAAAGTCTCGCCGTTGAACGACCATTCGTAGTGGGCGCGGTCGTGGTCGTAGTCGCCCACCATGCGGAGCCATACCTTCTCCAATGGTGCGTCGCAGGAGGCGAGGCCCAAGGTGACGGTGTCGTTGGTGGCTTGCTCAAAGCAGTGCAGGAGCAAGCCATAGTGGCCTTGCTCGATGCCAATCCAAGAGCAAGGCACGTTGATGTTGCCCAGTCCGGCCACGTCACCTTCCTTCATGCCGCCGACATATAGCTCCACGGTGGCAATGCTTGTGGGACCGATGACGCGCTGCGTAAGCGTGTTGCGTGCCCACATCAGTTGCTCGGCAGGCATGGCCTGAAGGCGCAGACGGCCGTTCTTAAGACTCCAATTCTTGTCGTCGGGATTGTGGTTCCACTGCCACACGCGGCCCAGTTGCTTGCCGTTGAAGTCCTCGCTGCGCTCGTATGGAGCCTTCATCTGACTGGCGTCGGCCACCGATCCGGGGATGTCGGGCTTGAACCAAGTGCGCGGTGCGCGGCCGAGATTGCCCTCCAGTCCCAGCATAGGCCAGCCGTCTTTCCAGGTGATGGGCGCCAGCGTGACGGTGCGGCCGATGGAGTGGAAGTCCATCATGAGCAGCGCCCACCACTGTCCGCTCTGGTCCTCGACGATGCCTCCCTGATGGATATTGGTGCAGGCGGTGGCGTCTTTGTCCACCGGCGGAATGCCGAACTGCGTGCCGTTGTGGCCAATGCGGTATTGTTCGCCGCGCGGCACCTGCGTCAGCGAGGCGGCATGATAGCCGAAGGTCTCGTCGGCGGTGATGGTGATGGTTTCGTAAGGTCCCCAGATGCTCTTCGAGCGCGAGCAGAGGGTGCGGCCGTTGGGACGGTAGTCGGTGGAGATGAGATAGTACATTCCATCCTTTTTATATATATGGTGGCCCTCGCCCACTGCCGAGCCCTCGGGAATGATGACGCGCTCGGTCTCCTCGATGGGACCGCTCATGTCGGGCTTCAGCTCCGTGCAGCGCACCTCACCATAGCCGTGGATGGCGTAGATCTTGCCGTCGTCGTCGAAGAGCACGCTCAGGTCGTAAATGCGGCCCTGCATGTTGTGATGCTTCCAAGGGCCGCGGATATCCTTCGAAGTGTAGCACTGCAGGCCCTTGCCGTTGACGTTCGAGTAGACGTAGAACTGTCCGTTGGCATAGCGAATGCAGGGCGCCCAGATGCCTTGTCCGTAGATTTCCTTGTGGTTCTTCAGGGCAAAAGCGTCGTCGTTGAAGTCGAAGCGGTCGAAGCAGTAGCTGATGTTCTCCCAGTTGACAAGGTCTTTCGAGTGGAGAATGACCAGTCCGGGCACGGTGTGCATGGTCGTTCCGGCCAGGTAATAGTCGTCGCCCACACGCAAGATGTCTGGATCGGAGAACTCATCATAGAACAGAGGATTGGTGAAGGTGCCGTTTCCATTGTCGGCCGTCCACGATACCGGCTGCGCCGATGCGCACAGGCAGCCCACCGACATCAGCAGCATTAGCAGTTTCTTTCTCATAGCAGTTTGTATCTTATTTATTATTAGCTTTGGAGGATTCTCTATAGCCTCTGGAACATCTGGACACTCTGGAGAACCTGGATCGTCCAGACCATCCAGGTCTTCCGGTCTTGCAGGTTTTTCAGCCCGTCAGGTTCTTTCCACCTGCAAAAGTAAGAAAAAAAGCCGAGATAGTGCCAAGGTTTCGCGCTTTTAATCCAAAAAAACAGCCAAGAACAACTCGTCAATGGCCAAAAAGAGGCTTCGCAAGGCTAAAAAATGGCACATTTAACGTTTTTTGCACTTTCTTTTTTTTATAAATATCAAAAAAACATTTTTAATTCAACAAAAATTACTAATTTTGCCACCGCAAACTGCGAAGCAACTAATTGAAATTATATCTACTAATTCAAATTAACATTTTATGAACCAAAGAATCAAACGAGTTTCTGTGGTCATGGCATTTTGCATGCTATGGCTAGTAGGCTTTGCCCAGAAAGCAGTCACTGGTAACGTGAAAGACGCTGCGGGCGAACCCTTGATTGGTGTCAGCGTGATGGTGAAAGGCTCCCAGACGGGCGTCATGACCGACATGGACGGCAACTTCAGCCTGCCTTCGGTGCCATCATCGGCTCAACTTTCGTTCTCCTACGTCGGCTTCAAGACGAAGACGGTGAGCGTAGGCAGCTCTTCAAGCTTCAACATCGTGCTTGAGGAAGACAACACAACGCTGGAGGATGTCGTGGTCATCGGCTACGGCACCATGCGCAGAAAAGACCTCACAGGTGCCGTGGCATCGGTGAGCGGTGACAAACTGGCTGCCAACCCAGTGGCAAACGTCATGCAGGCATTGCAGGGACAGCTGCCCGGCGTTAGCGTCGTGTCGCAGGACGGACGCCCAGGCGCCACCATGTCGATACGTGTTCGCGGCGGCGGTTCCATCACTCAGTCGAATGACCCGCTCTACATCGTTGACGGCGTTCAGGTGAGCGACATCAGCGACATTCCCGCAGACAACATCGAAAGCGTGGACGTCTTGAAGGACGGAGCCTCTACAGCCATCTACGGTGCACGCGGTGCCAACGGCGTCATCCTGGTAACCACGAAGGGCTCGAAGGGCGACGGAAAGGCCAAGGTGAAGTACAACATGTACTACCAGGCAAAGAAAGCGCCAAAGACGCTCGACGTGATGGACGCCTACAGCTACGCACTCCACAACTGGAGCTACGCAACGGCCTACGGCAACAACGAGGAAGACGGCATTGCAGAATACTTCGGACTGGGATCGAAATACGGAAACCACCTGAACGAATACCGCAACGTGGGCGTGCATAACTACGTGGACGACGTGATGCGCACGGCCAGTTCTTGGTCGCACGACCTCTCGCTCTCTGGCGGAAACCAGAACACCAAGTACTACGCAACGGTGAACTACATGACCGACGACGGTATTCGCATCAAGTCGGGATTCCAGCGCTGGAACGCCAACTTCAAGATTTCGCAGAAGATCACCAAGAACCTCACCTTCGACGCCGACCTTCGCTACAGCGAGATGAAGTTCGAGGGCACCAACTTCGACTACGCCTCGGGCAACTCGGTCTACGGCTATCGTCCCATCGACCATCCACTGGGCACCGACAACAGCTCACTTCTCTCCATGGGTAGCTCGAGCGTTGAGGAGGCTTTCAACCCACTGGCCATCATCGACAACTACACCAACATCAACAAGCGTCAGCGCGTTCGCGGCTCAGGTTCACTCACCTGGAACATCATCAAGGGCCTCACGGCCAAGAGCGAACTGTCGCTGGGACGCAACTGGAGCGAGACAAAATACTGGGACGGAGGCAAGTCTACCAACCCCTACAACCAGGCTCAGCTCACACAAGGCAACGGTTATAGCGTCCGTTGGTCCACAACGCTCAACTACCAGGTGCAGGGTCTCGGCGAGGACCACGAGCTCTCGCTGCTCGCCGGTAACGAGGTGCTGGCCAGCAAGTCGGTGTCGAACCGCATGACAGGTGCCGGATTCCCCTCGGAGTTCGACATGGACCGCGCCTTCGGCCTCATTCAGATGTACAACATGAAGGACGACTACTACGACCAGACCAAGAAGACCTCTGACTTCTACAACACCATCAACGAGCCGAAACACACGCTTTCGTGGTTCGGACGCGCCAACTACACGCTGCTGGGCCGCTACCTGTTCACCGCTACATTCCGCGCTGACGGCAGCTCTAACTTCGCTCCCAACAACCACTGGGGCTACTTCCCCTCGGCCGCCTTTGGATGGCGCATCTCCGACGAGCCTTTCTTGGCAAGCACACACGACTGGCTCGACAACCTGAAACTGCGCCTCTCCTACGGTACTGCCGGTAACGACGACATCGACGCCAGCCTCTGGAAAGAGTTCTGGGTGCCCGAGGTAACATGGAACGGCGACAAGCGCACCGTGACATTCAAGCCCGGCGACATCCTGGCCAACCCAGACCTGAAGTGGGAAACCACCGTGTCGCGCAACCTCGGTATCGACTACAGCTTCTGGAACGGTAAGCTTCGCGGAGGCATCGACCTCTACTGGAACACCACAAAGGACATCCTGATGCGCGTTCCCGTGGCCGAAACCACCGGTCATAGCTATCAATACCAGAACGTTGGCGAGACTTCCAACAAGGGTCTCGAGCTGTCGCTCTTCTACGAAATTGTGCGCTCGAAGGACTTCAACCTCAGCTTCAACGCCACATACAACTATAACAAGAACAACGTGGAGAAGGTCGTGGACGGCGTGAATGCCGATACCCACACCAACTGGGGCTCATCCATGAAGCGTCCCTACAACGACTACATCATCCGCGAGGGCGAACCCGTCGGCACCATCTTCGGCTACAAGACGGCTGGTTTCTACACTGTCGACGACTTCACCGTGTCAAACGGCCAGTGGACGCTGAAGCAGGGCGTGCCCGACATACAGGGTGTGGTGAACTATTCCGGCGGACAGTACTACAACCGTCCCGAAGGCCAGATTGCCTTCCCGGGTGTCATGAAGTTTGAAGACACCAACGGCGACGGCACCGTTACCGAAGACGACGCATGCGTCATAGGCCACACGCTGCCACAACACACAGGCGGCTTCAACTTCAACGCCAACTACAAGGGCTTCGATGCATCCATCGGCTTCACCTATCAGATTGGCGGCGACGTGTATAATGCCAATGCCATGCACTCAATGATGGGTAATAAGAACACGAGCTATGGCTGGAACCGCCTCGACTTCGTCAGCGACTGCTGGCGCATCTTCGACATCGACGCGAAAGGCGACCTCGTTCCCGTCACCGATCCGTCGGCTCTGGCTGCACTCAACGCCGGTGCCAAGCACGCACTGCCCTACTGCGAATACGGCATGGTGTCGTCGGAATTCATCGAAGACGCCTCCTACCTGCGCCTGAACACACTCACCATCGGCTACACACTGCCGCGCACACTCACCCAGAAGGTGGGCATCAGCAACCTGCGCGTGTACTTCACCGGTGGCAATCTCCTCTGTCTGACGGGCTATAATGGCGTAGACCCCGACGTGAACACACGTCCCGGCGGCCAGGATGGCTTCCCAGTTCCCAACTACGACTGGAACTCTTATCCCCGTGCCCGCACCTTCACGTTTGGTCTTAATGTTGCATTCTAAATCATGGAAGGAAAAAATAGTATGAAAAAAGTTATATATTCAACGCTTTGCGCCGCCGCCATGCTGGCCGTAACAGCATCGTGCAGCGACTTCCTGGAGACATCCTCTCCATCGAAAACCGACGCAGCCTTCGTGTTCTCTACGAGCGAAACCGCACGCGCCGCCCTCGAAGGAGCCTACGCAAACTGGATGGACGCCGCACAGAACAAGGTGTTCGGCGACGGCCTCTTCTACGCTTCCGACGTTGCAGGCTCCGACATTGAACGCCACCCGGAGAAGTTCGAGGCTCAGCCCGGACGCCACTATCCCGAGTGCTTCTATCAGAACGGAAAGTACGCAGGCGACTATGCCCTGCTCAGCTATCAGAAAGAAACCGACACCTACGCATCGCTCTACTCCATCATCAACAAGGCCAACATCGTCGTGTTGGCCACACAGGAGTCGGAGGGATTCAACGAAATGGTGGCAGAAGGCAAGGAATGCACCATGGGCCAGCTCTACGGCGAGGCCGTGGCACTCAAGGCAACAGCCTACCGCGAACTGCTCAAGTACTTCGGCGACGTGCCCTACCTCAGCGGACGCATCACCGACTCGGGCGCACTCTGCGGACGCGACTCCATCTACGATGTCATCCTCGACGAGCTCCAGCAGGCCGCACCGCTCATGTACCGTCTGGGCTCCATCCCCGGCATCACGGGCAAGAACTACTTCTCGCGCACTTACGTTGAGGGACTCATCGGACGCATCGCCCTCGAGGCAGCAGGCTATCAGACCCGCCGCGGCGACCTCAAGCGCACCGACGGACAGGGCAACCCCCTCACCTTCGAGACAATGGGCAAGGAAAACAACGGCGCTTCCTACGGCCGCCGCTCTGACTATCGCAAGTACTATGAGCTGGCTCAGAAGTACTTCAAGGCCGTTATCGACAACCCAGGTTCTGCCGTCTTCCACACCACCGACCCACGTTCGGCTGAGAGCGGACGCACCTACGGCAACCCCTATCAGTATTTCTTCCAGCAGATGCACGACAGCGACGACGGCTTTGCCGACGAGTCCATCTACGAGGTTTCCATCGCACAGGGTGCCGGCAACGACGCACGCCCCTACTCCTTCGGACGTCCTTCCACGGGCGGCAGCAAGAACAACTACCCCTGTAAGAACTACGGACAGGGCCGCATCAACCCCGCTTTCTACTACGGAATGTTCGATCCGCAGGACATGCGCCGCGATGTCTCTTGCACTGTCACCGCAAGCAACGGCTCCAACGGAACAGAAATCCTCATCCCGTTCTCTCCTGGCTCGCAGGGCAAGGGTGGAGGCATCGCCTTCAACAAATGGGACGAGAACCGCCAGAAAAAGGTGTGGACCGCCAACCAGCGTAAGTCGGGCATCAACGGTCCCTATATGCGCCTCTCTGAAATCTACCTGGGCTACGCCGAAGCCTGCGCTATTCTCGGCAACGACGCTGAAGCCAAGAAGTATCTCTCCATCATCCGCGAGCGCGCATTCCCCGCTGGCAAGGCCGACGTAGACGGATTCATCGCACGCGAAGGCTCACTCTTCGAGGCCATCATCGACGAGCGCGGATTCGAATTCGCAGGAGAAGGCGACCGTCGCACCGTGCTCATCCGCACCGGACTCATCGGAAAGAAAATCAAGGCCGTGAAGGAACTCACCAAGAAGATGCTCGACGGACTGCAGGCCAACGGCTACTATCAGTTCGAAAACGGCAACGTCATCTCCAACCAGGTGTACACCAAGATGGTCGACGCCAAGGCAGTCAAGGGCCACCGTCTGACAGCACAGTGCCCGCAAGGCAGCGAAAACGACCCCATCCTCTACCCGTCATGGCGCGGTGTGAACGACGACTGGGCCTCCTACGGACTCGACTATAAGGGCAACACCGCCACCAACCTCGCCATTCAGGGTCTCTTCACCCGCCTCAGCGAGAACGAAGTGGCAGCCCTCCTGGCCGACGGATACAAGGCCGAGAACTGGGGACAGACCCTCCTCGACAACGCAGACGAGTACTACAAGTACCTCTTCTACGAGTACGACTACGAGAGCGCTCCCATCCACTACTGGCCCTTCACGCCCAACGTGCTGAGCAACGGTGGATTCACCAACGGCTACGGCTTCAAGCAGGAATAGGCCGACAGCCCAACCGCAACACCCCTTCAAAGGCAGGACGGAACCATTTCCGCCCTGCCTTTTTTCTGCCGACTGCACGCGGAGGCATAAGGTTTCTTTCTACGGAGCGTTGGAGAAGTGGAGTTGATGTTTTGCAAGGGCATAACAACATAGGAAGCGCACACCCAGTGTTTAGCGAAGAATCAGGCTTCTTGTTTTTGTTTCCGTGGAGCTATACCATCTGTGCGCAGCCAGTCCCCTCCCATCTCAGGGGAGGGGTTAGGGGTGGGGTACGATTCATTCGGGTGAAAGGATATCATGCAGACCCCACCCCTGCGCCCCTCCCCTGAGATGGGAGGGGATTGGCTGCGCCAGGAAGAAAAGGCGAAGACGAGAGAGGGGAGAAACGAAGTGGACATTCTGCACAGCCACTCCCACCACATCTTCTGTTCTTTATACACATCTTAAATAATCGGCCTGGAAGGCCAGCAGCAACCAGCCCAGGGCAGCGCCCTGGGTTCTATGGTCGAGTGTTACTAACGCCCTACAGGGGCAAAAGAATTTCCCCAGATGAAGATGATCAATGCTTTTGCCCCTGTGGGGCGCACATTGGCGATAACATGATACCCAGGGCGTTGCCCTGGGCTGGTTGCTGCTGGCCCTTCGGGCCGTCTTCTCCGCTAAGCATGGAAAGCGTTGTATTCCTCGCCGATTATATTGCTTATGCAAATGTGTATAAAGAGTCGTGAGATGGGAAGGGAGCGGCTGCGCACGGATGGAATGACCCTGCAGGAAACAAGACCAGGAACCTAATTGTTCGCTTAACGTCGGGTGTGTGTTTTCTGCCATTCCACGCCCATGCAAAACAAAAACTCCAATGCTCCTAAGCCCCGAAGAAATAGCATTAATAGCTTCAGAAATACGGATTTACGCAGTAAAAGCGCCAGTTTTATAAGAAAAAACTGGCGATTTTTTGCAATTAATCTGGCGGTTTTTCGTAACAAATCCAATGGTTTTGCTGAACGATTCCATTGATTTTGTTCAACGATTTCAATGGATTCGCTGAACGATTCCAATGGTTTTGTTTCGGCAAACTGCTGGTTTTGTGGCGCTCATCTGTCGTTTTAGGCGCTTGTTTCTGGCTGTTTTGGTTAGACGACAGCGCAGACAGGCTGATGCGCCCCGACGAAAAGGAGCGACGGAGGCGGCGAGGAGAGCGGCGGCGGCGTGCTGTTCAGAAGTGGCAGATGGCGGGAGTCCAGACGGCGATTTCGTTGCCGTCGAGGAGCTGTTTTGAGAACAGGTGGGCGGTGGGCGGTATGGCGGGAGCTGCTGTGCCGTGGGCGATGGCTATGGGGGCGGTCTCTACACGTAGCTCGTCCCATAGTCCGGCGCCGAGGAACCACTGGAGCGTCCTGGCGCCACCCTCAACGACCACCGACTGCAGCTGCTGCTGGCGGCACTCGGCGAGCAGTTCTTCCCACGGATGGTCGTGGCTCAGCACAAAGCGCACGGGCGACCGTCCGGCCCATTTCCTGACGTTCAGCTGCGGATGCTCGCGCTCGTCGGTGACGCGCCCCACCACGATGGCGTCTTCCTCGGCGCGCAACTTGTGCACCAGCATCTGCGTGAAAGGCGTGGAAAAGGCCACGGGCTGTCCGTCGCGGTCGATGAATCCGTTGCGGCTCTGCGCCCATTTCAGGATGATGTAGGGTCGCTGCAGGCTGTGGAAGGTGAAGAAGCGGCGGTTGAGCCACCGGCATTCCTTCTCGCAGACACCAACGGTCACCTCGATGCCGGCGTCGTGGAGCTTCTGTATGCCCCGCCCCTTCACCTTGGCAAAGGGGTCGATGCAGCCCACGACGACTCTGCGCACGCGCTTGCTGACAATGAGATCGGCGCAGGGCGGCGTGCGTCCGAAATGGGCACAGGGCTCCAGACTGACGTAGACGGTGGACTCCGGGAGCAGCCGCTCGTCGGCAGCACTCACCGACGCAAAGGCGTTCACCTCGGCGTGGCCCTCGCCGCACCGCACGTGGTATCCCTCGCCAATGACCTTGTCACCGGCCACAATGACGCAGCCCACCATGGGGTTTGGGCGCGACTCCATGCGCCCGCAGGCCGCCAGTTGCAGGCAGCGGCGCATGTAGATGATGTCTGTTTCGGTTGGGTTCATCGCGTGTGTCGTTGGCCCGATGCGCCGCTGTGCCGGTGCACTGCGGACTGTCGGGGGGTTAAAGTTTTGCAAAGTTAAGAATTATTTCCGGTAGAAGGAAGCGTTATTCGTTTTTTTTCATTATCTTTGCCCCAACAATCGGTGCATGCCGACTTACCCTTTCAAAAAACGAGACACTATGAGACGCTTCAGACTATTCCTTTTCGCCGTGCTGCTCATGCTCACGGCCTCTGTACAGGCGCAGACGCTGCGCGACAGTTCCAACCGCAACATCGGCAAGGTGGAGAGCGACGGCACCATCCGCGACGGCTCGAACCGCATGGTGGGCCGCATCTATACCGACGGCACCATGCGCGACTCGTCGAACCGTCTGGTGGGCAAGATTGAGAGCAACGGCACCGTGCGCGACTCGTCGAACCGCAACATCGGCAAGATAGAAAGCGACGGCACCGTGCGCGACGGAATGAACCGCTACCTGGGCAAGGTGGAGAGCGACGGCACCATCCGCAACAGCAGCAACTCCTGCATCGGCCATGCCCGCGGCATCTCTCAGCGGCAGGCGGCGGCGTTTTTCTTCTTCAACATGTTCTGACGGGGCTGCGCGCCATGACCTACGCCGACCTGTGGCATTCGCTCACGCCGCTCTATGACGCCCGCGAGGCGCAGAGCATCGTGAGGTATGTCCTTTCTGAACGCTTCGCGTTGTCGCTGACCGACATTGCGGGCGGTGCAGCCGAGCGGCTGGCCGACGACGAGCTGCGGCCACTGATGGAGCGCCTGCAGGAGGGCGAGCCCGTGCAGTATGTGCTGGGGCGCGCCATGTTCTGCGGGCGGACGTTCTGTGTGTCGCCCGCCGTGCTGATACCCCGGCCCGAGACGGAGACGCTCTGCCAGTGGGTGTCGGAGGAATATAGCGGCACGCTCCCGTCGCAACCGCCGCGCCTGCTCGACGTGGGCACGGGGTCGGGATGCATCGCCGTGACGCTGGCCCTGGAATGTCAGGGGGCGGAAGTGGTGGCCCTCGACATCTCTGCCGACGCCCTCGCCGTGGCTCGCGACAATGCGCGGCGGCTCGGGGCGCAGGTGCAGTTCCTGGAGGCCGACATCCTGGCCGATGCCGACAGGCTCTGCGAGGAAGGAACGCTGGGCGAGCACACGCTCTCGGCCATCGTCAGCAACCCGCCGTACATCTGCCAGAAGGAGCGGGCGCTGATGCATGCCAACGTGCTCGGCCACGAACCCCACACGGCATTGTTCGTGCCCGACGACGACCCGCTGCTGTTCTACCGCGCCATCGCGCGTGCCGGCCGCAGGCTGCTGCGACAGGGCGGCCGTCTGTTTTTCGAAATCAATCCCATCTACAGCGACGCCCTCGCCGCCATGCTCAGCGACGAAGGCTACGCCGACACCGCATCGCGCCCCGACCCCTTTGGCAAGACGCGATGCATGAAAACCACCCTCAACACGCATGAATAAGGAAATGACCGAACAGGAAGCGCTGTCGCGGCTGACGGCTCTGTGCGCCAGTGGCGAGCACTGTCAGCACGACATGACCGAGCGCCTGTCGCGATGGGGCATCGACGCTGCCGCACAGGCGCGCATCATGGAGCACCTCGTAGGCCACCGATATGTCGACGACGCGCGCTTCGCCCAGGCATTTGCCAACGACAAGCTGGCCTTCAACAAGTGGGGACCGCGCAAGATTGACCAGGCGCTCTGCCAGAAGCACATCGACGCGGCGCTCAGGCAGCAGGTGCTCGGCGACATCGACGACGAGCGGTTCTGCGAGGTGCTGCGCCCCCTGCTGGCCAGCAAGCGGCGCTCCACACGCGCTGCCAGCGACTACGAACTGAACGGAAAGCTCATCCGCTTTGCCATGGGGCGCGGGTTCACCATGCAGCAGATACGTCAGTGTCTGGACAATGCGGACGTCGACGACTTCTAAACGCTGGCATGGACGACACCACAAGACACAGCTTCTGGGGCCGCGTCATCGACGCCATCCTGCCCCGCGCATGCATCCACTGTGACCATCGGCTGTCGCTGGAGGAGCAGGTGCTCTGCTCCAGCTGCCTGATGCAGCTGCCCCGCACCGACTATGCCAAGAATCCACTGAACAACCCCATGGCACAACGACTGTGGGGCAGGCTGCCTGTGGAGCGTGCCGCTGCGCTGATGTTCTATTCGGCAGGCAACAACTTCGACGACATCGTGCACCGCATGAAATACAGCTACCGGCCCGAGATTGGCGTGTACATAGGCCACCTCATCGCCGGCGAGATGGCGCCCGACGGTTTCTTCGAAGACATCGACCTGCTGGTGCCGGTGCCGCTCACCAAAGAACGCGAGAAGGAACGAGGCTACAACCAGAGCATGCAGATAGCACTGGGCGTGAGCGAGGCCACCGGCATAGCCGTGACGGAGGCACTGGTGAAACGCGTGAAATACAGCGGAAGCCAGACGAAAAAGAATGCATGGGAAAGGCAGGAAAACGTGGAGAACGCGTTCGCACTGGCCGACGACGTGCACGTGGAGGGCAAGCACATCCTGCTCATCGACGATGTGCTGACCACCGGAGCCACCATCGTGAACTGCGGGAAGCCGCTGACTGCCCTAAGCGATGTGAAGCTGAGCGTGCTCACCATCGGCTTCACGGAGGATGTGTAGCTAAGGAGTTGCGGGAGGTATAGGAGTTCAGGAGTTCAGGAGTTCAGGAGTTCAGACAATACTAGTTGAGCAGAGATATTTACTGAGAGGAGGCGGAGAGACTATCGTCTGAACTCCTGCAACTCCTGTAACTCCCCAAAAGACAAAACCCCAGCAAAACAGCTTCCCTGCCGACAAAAAGAAACTGGAGGAAAGTGCTACCTGAGCATTTCCTCCAGTTTCTTCTTCATTTCGTCGGGATTCAGTCCTCGTGCCACGATGCGGCCACTGCTGTCGAACACGATGTTGTCGGGGATGGTCTGCACGCCAAGCTTCGCAAGCAAGGGGCTGTCGAACGACTGTTCGTCGCAGATGGTGGACCAGGGCAGCGAGTCGCGCCTCAGGAAGTTGCGACACTCGCGGCGGGCTCCGTCGAGACAGATGCCCACGACATTCAGCCGGGTGCCCTTTTCCTTCTTGACATCGCGGATGCGGCGCTGCACATCCTGGCTCTCATAGTTCCATGTGGACCACACGTGGATGACGCCCACCTTGCCGTGAAGGTCGTTGGAGGTGAAGGAGCGGCCGTTGATGTCGGTGGCCGAGAACGACGGCAGCTGCGAGCCGGTCTGCCCTATCTGCAGCGTTTTCAGGTCGCGATAGAGCCTGCTCAACGTTCCGTTCTTCGGCTGACTCTTCATCACCGTCTCGGCCAGCTTGCGCGCCTTGGCATAGTCGGGCGGCACAGACCTCACGAAATACTGGTACAGCAGATAGGCGCTGACGGCCGACTCGGGCTCGTCCTGTATGAACTGTTCGGCAATCTTCTTGCATTCTGGCGGCGACACGTTGGCGATGCGCTGTCGGAAGGCCGTCATGCGCTCGTTGTCGTCGGTGCCCTTCACGGTGAGTTCCTTCAGATGTGAGGCGTCTGCCTTGATGGTGACCGAACCGCCCGACTCCGCGAAGACGGGCTGCTCGGAGAAGTTAGGGAACACCAGCATGAGCACTCCGGGCCGCGTGCACGCTATCTGGTAGGCGAAACGACCGCCGTTCACGCGGATGGTGTCGATGCCGTTGACGGTGCCATCGAGGCTATAGACAAAGAACTCACCCTGATTCAGGTTGAGGAACTGGCCTTCAATCTTGAATTGACCGCGGCGTGTTCCACACGAAACCAGCATCAGGGTGAGCCACAATATGAGGGTTGTCTTCTTCATTCGGATAAACGGCGGCAGACGATGGACGGAAGCAGAGCGGGGTGCGCGATGCGCCGCCCCTCATCCTTCATCCATCATCCGGCGCCTCTTGAAGGGTTTACTTGCTGACGTTGCGCAGTTCCAGGTCCTTGGCGGCATAGGCAGCCAGTCCGGGATCCTTGGTCAGAGCCTGCTGCAGGAACTGAGCGGCGGGACCATTGTTGCCCTGACGTGCGGCGGTGATGGCCTGCAGGTAGCTGGTGAACGCGTCCTTGTTCTTGATGCCGTTCAGGATAACCTCGGCAGAAGCGTAGTTCTTGTTCAGAATCTCAGCCAGGGCAGCCGTGTTGTTGAACGAGTTCTTCAGGTTGGCAGCGGCCTGTGCGTAGTTACCCTTTGCAATGTTGAGGCTGCCCAGCACGTCGTTGAGTCCGTTGGCACCTACTGCCTTTGCGATGAGGTTTTCGGCCTTTGCCACGTCGCCCTGCTGCAAGGCGAGCAGTCCGAGGTTGGCGTTTGCCTCAGGAGCATTGCTGGTTACGCGGAGTGCACGTGCCAGATAGTCCTGAGCCGTTGCGTTGTCGCCGCGGTTGAAAGCCAGCGCAGCGATGTTGTTCAGGGCGCGGTAGTCGGCGGGGAACTGTGCGGCGGCAGTCTTGTAGATCTGCTCCTTCTGGGCGGCATTGTCGGTGAGCGTGGCGGCATAGAGCAGCTCTTCGTTGCTCAGCACCGACGGGTCAGCGGCGTACTGCTGCTGAATCTGCTCGTTGGTACGGCCAATCACGTTGTAGTTGATAATGAGTCGGCTGCGGCGCAGTTCGGGCAGAATGCCGTCGGCAAGCTCGCGATAGCCGGCGCTCATGTTGCGGATCTGGCGCTCGCGCTCCTCGGGATCCTTATACATGGACAGCACGCGCAGGATGACATCCTTGTCCTGGATGTTGCTGGCCTGCACCAGCTGCTGGAAGCCGTCCCAGTCCTCAGCGGTGTAGCGCTGGTCAATCTCAGAGGTCAGCTTGTTCTGGCGGAGCTGCTTGTCCACATAGTCGGCAGCCACATCGCCACGACGGTTGGCCAGACGATCGTTGAAATCGAACGAGCCCTCGGGCGAAGCATAGCCGAGCACCTCTACGTTCTGCAGGGCGAGCTTCTCGCTCTCGCGGTTGATTTTCTTGAGCAGGTTGACGAATTCCTGCACGGAGTTGTTCTTCAGCTCACTCTGTCGGAGGTTGGCTTGGTTAACCAGGAACTTCACCTGTGCCTCCTGACGATGTGCAACAATCTGCTTGAACGAGTCGGGAGCGATGCATGCGCCTGTCGACGTGAGCAGCTGCTTGTAGAGTTCACTGGTGGCAATGACGCCCGTACCTACCTTCACTGCAGGCACGCTGACGCTCTTCTTGCCCACGCGGGCGTCGAAGGTGAGCCACAGGTCGCTCTGCTGCATGGCGGGCACATAGCTGAAGTTGCTCTGCATGGTGTAGTTGCCACCCACCTTGTATGAAATGGTCTGGTCGTTGCCCTGCACCTTCTCACCCTGGAAAGTGGCAGCCTGACCGCGGAACACCTCACCGGTGCTGGTGCGCAGTTCGGGAATGACGCTCACCACGGCCTTCTTCTTCATGTACTTTTCGGGGAACTTTCCGTTGATGGTGGTTGGAACTTGGCCAGCCTCTGTCTCAAGCGGATTAGGCACAACATTGAAATTGTCGGCAGAGAGGGCACCCAGTTTTCCTGAGCACGAAGTAAGAGCCATCAGGCCGACAGCTGATGCGAATAAAATAAGATTCTTGCGCATAATGAATAAGATTTACTGAATCGTGCCGCGAGCGGGACTCGAACCCGCACGGCCATCACTGGCCAAGGGATTTTAAGTCCCTCGTGTCTACCAATTCCACCATTGCGGCATAAAAGACTATGCAAAGGTAGCGCTAATTATTGGAACTGCCAAATATTTAGCACATTTTTAGTTTTTTGGGGCCCGTGCGGTGTGCTGCGTGGCTCAAAGTCCTTGTGTGATGGCACGAGGTTGGGCGATGGCTGGAGGGGAAAAAGAAATGGCCACACATCACTGCGCAGCCATTTCACAAACAAAAAGCTATTTACTCTATATAATGAATCTGGAAAATATTAACAATGCCAGCGCGACTGGGACTGTTGCCCTGCCAACGCGGAAACGGAATGCAACGATGGCACTCACGCGATGCTCAGCCTCTGCCGTGCGGCTCTTCAAGAATGAAATCTGAAAGATGAAAAGCACATCGTTTCCTTTTTCCAGATGCAAAGATAGAAATAAAAACCATATATCGTATTGATTTTCAATTAAAAGATGTTAAATCGCGCGTTTTATATGGAAAAACGTACAAATTTCGGGGTAAAACATCGATTTATCTGGGCTTTTGCCCTTTAATTGTCTATTCTGATAAGACCAAAGGGTCCGTTGGTGGTTGCCCTGTAGCGTATCAGTTTCTTGCCGTTTCCGCCACTGCTGATGATGCCGTTGTTGTTCATGTCGTATGTCCGTCCGCAGTTTTTGCACGAAACCTTGCCGGTGGTGTCCATGGTGAGCATGTAGCGAGGCATCATGGTCTCCTCGTAGCAGTTGGGACACTGCGCGTCGAAGGCACAGAAGGTGACGGGCTGTGACAGCGTGGCGAAGCCCACGATGAGACCGCTTTCGTTGTACACGCCGAGCATCTTGTGCGACTGCTGCTCCAAGGCGCTGAGAGTGACCTGACTGCTCTGTCCCTGGTTGTTGTCGAAATTGACGCGGCCAGCGCTCTTGATGCTGATGCGGCAGAAGATGCCTGGCGACATGGCGTTCATCGCACTCGACAGCGTAGGGTCCAGATGGAGAGAGTTGTCGAACACGAAAAAGGCGTGGTGGCCCGAGAACTCGAACTCCGAGTCACCGCAGCCGCCCAGCACGAAACACACAAGCAACGCTAACAGACATCTTATCTTTGTCATCATGCTCTTGATTATTTGTTGTGGGAGTTTGGGAGTGTGGGAGTATGAGAGTGTGGACAATAGTGGTTTTCGCATCTTTAGCGGTTTGCCTGAAAAAGAACTATTGTCCAAACTCCCAGACTCCTAAACTCCCAAACTCCCATAGATCACCTTTCCTTATACCTTATTTATTATCTTTCTCTCAGCAGCTCGTGCTCTGCCTTTTCCACGCGCTCGAACGTGAACTGTGCATAGATGTCGCGGAAGAGCTCTTGTATCTGCTCGTTGCAGAGGTTGCCGATGCTGCCCTCGTGCGTGTGATGGATGTTCCGGTCGGCGCGGAACGTGCCGTTCTCTATGCTGAGTCCCACCTGCTTATAGGCATCGCGGAAGGGCACGCCACTGGCAGCCAGACGGTTCACTTCCTCAACCGAGAACATCGGGTCGTACATCTTGTCGTCGAGGATATGCTCGTTCACCTCCATCTTGTTGATGATGTAGGCCGCCATTTGCAGACAGTCCTTCAGCTCGTCAAAGGCCGGAAGGAACACTTCCTTGATGATCTGCAGGTCGCGGAAATAGCCCACGGGCAGGTTGTTCATGATGAGCATCACCTGCTGTGGCAGCGACTGCAGCTTGTTGGCCTTGGCGCGAATGAGCTCGAACACGTCGGGATTCTTCTTGTGCGGCATGATGCTGCTGCCGGTGGTACACTCCTTTGGCAGTCGCACGAAGGCGAAATTCTGCGAGTTGAACAGGCACGCGTCGAAGGCCAGCTTGGCCAGTGTGCCGGCGATGGTAGCCAGTGCGAAGGCCACATTGCGCTCGGTCTTGCCGCGTCCCATCTGCGCATACACCACGTTATAGTCCATGGTATCGAAGCCAAGAAGGTCGGTGGTGAGCTGCCGGTTCAGCGGGAAGCTCGACCCATAGCCTGCTGCTGAGCCCAGCGGGTTGCGGTTGGTCATCTGCCAGGCTGCACGAAGGAAGAGCAGGTCGTCGCAGAGACTCTCGGCATAGGCGCCGAACCACAGGCCGAACGATGACGGCATGGCCACCTGCAGATGCGTATATCCAGGCATCAGCACGTCCTTATGCTGCTCGCTCTTGGCAATGAGCTCGTCGAAGAGCACCTGCGTGGCCTCGGCCACCTGGCGAAGCTCATGGCGCGTAAACAGCTTCAGGTCCACCAGCACCTGGTCGTTGCGCGAGCGACCGGAATGGATTTTCTTTCCCATGTCGCCCAACCGCCGCGTGAGCATCAGCTCCACCTGCGAGTGCACGTCTTCAACGCCGTCCTCGATGACGAACTCCCCGCGCTGGCACATCTGATAGATGGCACGCAGTTCGGCGAGTAGCTCGCTGAGCTCGTCTTTCTCAATCAGGCCGATGGTCTGCAACATGGTGATGTGGGCCATGGAGCCCAGCACGTCGAAAGGTGCCAGATAGAGGTCCATGTCGCGGTCGCGACCCACGGTGAAACGCTCAATCTCGGCGTTCACCTCGAAGTTCTTTTCCCAGAGTTTGTTTGCCATGTTTGTTGGGTGATGGGTGATGGGTGGTGGGTGATGGTGGTTGGAAATGGGGGTGATGGGGGTGGATGATGGGCTATTATTCGTAGGGAATCATGGCCAGGGCATCGGCCATTTTCTCCAAGGCTTCCTGCAACGGCTTGCTCACCATGCCCCTGATGAAGGGATTCAGCTCAGCGTCGATGGTGCATTTCAGCTTGCTGGTGGCGTCGGTTACGGGAAGCATCTGCACCCAGAGGGTGAAGGGGATGGGCGACTGCGCCGACTCGAACTTCACGCATTTGGGCTCTTGGCGGTCCACGATGTTAAGCGTGATCTGCCCTATTGGGTCCATGGAGATGCTCACCGAGTCGCGGTCGAACGACAGATTCTGGAACTTGTCTTCCGGCAGGCGGTCTCTCACCTGCTCAATATGGCTCAGGTCGCTCAGCATCCTATAGACGCTCTGCTGCGGATGCGGCACCTGTTTCACGTTACTTTCAAACTTGCTCATTTCTTTGTTATGGTTTTGGGGTCACGGGCTTTTTCTTTTCCTTTGGAGTTTGGGAGTGTGGGAGTCTGGGAGTTTGGACAATACTTTGTCGTGCATCTTTCAGCAAAAAGGACTATTGTCCACACTCCTGCGGCTGAAAGCCGCGAAAACTCCTAAACGCCCGCACTCCTTTGACATACGACGCAAAGCGCCTGAATCATGCATCCATGCTGGACTACTTGCCCCATTCTGCCGGATTCTTGCGCCACTCTTTGAGCAGCTGCTCGTCTTCGGCCTTGATATAGCCGGTGGCAATGGCTTCTGCCACCACATGCTCATAGTCGGAAATGGTGATGAGTTCCACACCAGCCTCGCGGAAAGCCTGCTCGGCCACGGGGAAGCCGTAGGTGTAGCTGGCCACCATGCCCACCACTTCGAAGCCGGCACGACGCAGCGCATCGACGGCCTTCAGCGACGAGCCGCCCGTGGAGATGAGGTCTTCCACCACCACCACCTTGGCACCTTCCTTCAGCTCACCTTCTATCTGGTTGCCCATGCCGTGGTCCTTTGGCTTGGGGCGCACGTAGACGTAGGGCATGTTCAGCTCGTCGGCCACCAGCGCTCCTTGTGCAATGGCGCCCGTGGCCACGCCAGCCACCGCCTCGGCCTGCGGGAAATGCTCCAGCACGGCATGCGTGAGCGCCAGCTTCACCATGGTGCGCAGTTCGGGGAACGACAGGGTCTTGCGGTTGTCGGTATAGATGGGCGACTTCCACCCACTGGCCCACGTAAAGGGCTCCTCGGGCTGCAGCCGGACGGCCTTCACCTCGAGCAACTTCCGCGCAAATGCTTTCTTCAGTGTATCCATACGTTTTTCCTTTCTTGTTTGATTTACAGGTGCAAAGGTACGGAAAAAAAGGGAAAAACAAGAATCTCTGCCCATTTTATGCAGAAAACGTGCATAAAGAAGGACGGCAACTGCTGCGCTGCCGCCCTTCTCTCATCATCCTGTGACCGTACCACTGTGGGTTACCTGACGACCACTTTCCTGCCGTTTTGTATGTAGACGCCACTCTTGCCTGGCTTTCCGCTGAGCTTCCGTCCGTCAAGAGTGTAGTAGTCGCCTCTGCCGTCCGTCTTCTCACCGCTGTCCCGACGGAGCGAAGCCTGATCGACGCCTGTCGTAGTGCCGGGACCAACGGGCACAATCCATATCGGCCCGTCGTAGATATCGCCGTCGTAATACATCATTTCCGCCCGCTCGTTGTAGTACAGCTGGTCTGGGTCGATGCCGATACCGGGGTCCTGGTATTCACTGTCCACCAAGTCAAACTCCCGCGCACCGACAACGGGACTGTTCTGCGACGTTCCCGGGTCGGCTTCCAGCCACGAGTGGCGAACGTAGACGAAGGTGTTGTAGCCACAATAAACGGGATGGCTGCCTTCCACATAGACGTCAGCGTCCTGCAGGTTCAGCTCTCCTAAGTCTCCGACATAAATGCCCTTGTCGTAGGCACTGATGCCCAGACGGCTGCCGGTGATGGTGGTGTTGCCAAACAATGCCAGACCGGCGCCGTCGCTGTTGACGGCATCAATGCTGTTGGTGCCGTTGCATACAATCTTGAACGCAGGCATTCCTTCTAGGTCCTCCAGTCCATTGCTGATGCCGTCGTCGTAGCCGCCAGCCACAATCGTGGCGTCGGTCAGCCTCAGCGTCTGTGTCTCTGGGTTGAACGTAGCTGTTCCTGAAGCCACGCCGATGGCGTCCTTGTTGGCCGATGTCACCCTCGCGCCGCCGACCCACAGTCGGTAGTTCACCGGCGCTGCGGCTGGTTCTATCAGCACTTTTCCACGGTAGTCTTCATCGCTGAACATCATGAAACCGCGGTCTTCGTCGTAGTAGTATCTGGTGGCATCGGCATATTTCCACGCCCCGCCCGGGTCGGCAAACCGGCTGTCGGTGAGGTTCATTCGGAACAGGTTCTTGATGGGATGGTACAGATCTGGCGTGCTCGTCGCCGCTTCAAAGGTGGACGCATCAACCGTCAAAATGCCAAACCCGGTACCTTTCACCGCCTCTCTCGCGGCAGTTACGGCGAGGCGCTTCACCTTGCTTGTGAGGTTCTTGCCCTCAATCCACACACCTTCTTCTCCAGCATTCACGCTGAGCTGCCCCGTGCCGGTCAGCGTAGTGTTGCCGTTGACGACAAGTCCGACGCTCTGGGCATTCAGCCGGCAGTTGCCGATGACTTCTATCGTCAGTCCGTCAATGCCGTCGACGCTGTGCTCCCACGGGTCTCCGTTGCTGATAGCGTGTGTACTTTGTCCTGTCACGGTGATGGTGGCACCGTTCAGCGTCAGCATTTTCTTTGCAATATCATAGGTCACACTACCGGCTGCGGCGGACAGCGACAGATTGTTCGCCGACGTAACTCTGGTGCCGCCCACCCACAGATTGTATATCTTTTCTGAAAAATAGCCGGGATTCGACGGGCCGCCGTCAATGTGTGCGTAGGAAGCACCCTCGTGGATGAGATCATAGGTGGTGCCCGCACTGCCACGAAGGTTACCACAACCATAGAACATCCTATCGTCACCCGTTCCGCTCCCTACAACCCATTTGGAACTCGCATAAATGGTTGTCAGGCTATAACAACCATAGAACATAAGGGACATGTCCGTTACGATGCTCGTATCCCAGCTGCTCAAGTCAAGGCTTGTCAGTTTACCGCAACCATCGAACACATTTCTCATGTTCGTTACGTTGCTCGTATCCCAACTGCTCACGTCAAGACTTGTCAAGATGAAGCAATTAACAAACAAAAGGGACATGTCCGTTACGTTGCTCGTATCCCAACTGCTCACGTCAAGGCTTGTCAGTTCTCTGCAATCAGCGAACACATTTCTCATGTTCGTTACGTTGCTCGTATCCCACCGACTTACGTCAAGGCTTGTCAGGCGCATGCAAATCTCAAACAAAGACTCCATGTTCGTCACGTTGCCCGTATCCCAGCTACTTACGTCAAGGCTTGTCAGGTGAACGCAACGATAGAACATACCGTTCATGTTCGTCACTTTGCCCGTATCCCAGCTGCTCACGTCAAGGCTTGTCAGGCTACTGCAACCTTTAAACACTTGTGCCATGTTCGTCACGTTGCCCGTATCCCAACCGCTCACGTCAAGGTTATTTAGACTTTTACAGCCATACAACATTGCCTCCATAATCGTCACCTCGTCGGTTTTTAAGTAGTCGCTGATGTGGTCGATGGTTTTAAGGGCCGGTTGCTCATAGAACCATTTAAAAGTAGATGTCGGCCTGTAGTCGGCAAACGACAATGTAAACACTGCTCTTGCTAACTTCTTGCCGTCCTCTATCCATTCAGGTTCGTTTCTCCCCGTGTTCAGCGAATACTTAATGCCTTCCTTCTCGCTCTTTCTGTCGTCGTAGTAGAACGTGAGCGTGCTGTCGTTCGAGGTATAGACGGCGTAGGCTTCCTTTTCAGCCGCCATCACTCGCGTGCCCATGGCTATCGCCAGGAGCAGCGTCAACAAGAATCTGGTCTTCGTCTTCATCTCTTTGTTTTCTTTGGTTGTTTGATTTCGCTTGCAAATATACGGTTTTTTGTTTAAACGGCCAAACAAATGGTGTGAAATGTGAGATAAGCCCCCCAAGCCCCCGAGGGGGATGTTGAAGTGAAAAGTGAGAAGTGAAAAGTGAGAGAGGAAGCGGAAGAAGTATCCTCTCACCTCTTACCACTCACCTCTCCTTCTCCCTCCCTAAACAGGGAGGGTCGGGGAGGGTCTCAGGGAGGGTCTTGAAGGGCCGGGAAGGGTCTCTCGAAAAAAAAGACGGAATTCTTTTTGTATTGCACCCGACTTTTCGTATCTTTGCCGCGGAAAGTAATCTTTAAATACATATTAACCATGAACAGACGAATACTATTGATGCTTTTTGCACTGTTGGCATGGGCCACGGGCGCCACGGCCGACGTATACATCAACGCGACAAACTTCCCCAGTGAAAACTTCCGCCAGTGGGTGAGCGACAATTGCGACCTTGACCACAACGGCAGCCTCAGCAACTTTGAACTGGGGCAGGTGACCAATGTCAGCCTCGGCATCGAACAAAAGCCCATGTACACACTACAGGGCATAGAGTATTTCACCGATTTGATGTTCCTCTACTGCTACGAGTGCGCACTGACCTCCCTCGACGTGTCGAACAATCCCAAGCTGAGAAACCTCGACTGCTCGGGCAACCACCTCACCACCCTCGACCTCTCCAACAACCCCGACCTGCGCACGCTGAAATGCTCCTACAACGACCTCACCACGCTCGACCTGTCAAGCAACACCAAACTGGGCACTGTGCAATGCTTCAACAACGAGATAAAGGGAGCAGGCATGACCGCGCTCATCAGTCATCTGCCGCAAAGAAGCGGCAATCTGGTGGTCATCGCCCCATATATCAGTTCCGAAGGCAATGTGATGACCACGTCACAGGTGGCCAACGCCAGCTCTAAGGGATGGAAGGTGAAACAATGGACCGGCAAAAGCTCCTCCCTCTACCTCACCGCCGACATCCTCGACTATGAGGGAACCAACGGTGCCACCCCATACAAACTCCTCATCGCCGGCGTGCGCGTCACCGACGACAACAAGAACGACCTCTCCAGTCTTGACTTCGTGCAAAAGGGCACCATCACGTTCGACGGCTCCAAACTCACGCTGAACAACGTCACCATCAATATTAAGGACAACGACAGCTACGGACTCGACATCGGCACCGACGGCATCACCGTCGAGACCTTGGGAACAAGCCTCATCTATGCTGACACGACGTGCGTGTGCATACGCGACAATGCCACCTTCACCGGCTCAGGGCGGTTTGGCTTCCTCAGCAGAAAGGCGAACAGCATCTACGTGTTTGACGAAGACCGCACGAAGACCACCACGCTGACATTCAACGATATGACATACGCGCAAGCTACGGGGTTGCTCGGTGGCATCTACAGTAAGGACAACGACGACTGCGTCGACATCAAGGGAATAATGACAGTTGTCACCGCCCAAGCCAGGGGCGGCATATCATTCGGCAACTTCCATTCCATCAACACCTATAACGGACTCACCCTGTGCGAACCCAAAGGAGCCACCATCTCCGAAGGAACCGTGGTCAGCTCCAACGGCACAGCAGTGGCCTGGGATATGGTAACCTTCGCACGCGGACTCGTCGTCAGGAAATCGTGCGTTCCCGACGATGCATTCCGCGAATACCTCACGCAATACGACATAGACCAGAACTATGTCCTCAACATCAACGAGCTGACACTCAAGGAACTGTATGTCAACAACCTCGGCATCGCCGACCTCACGGGCATAGAGTATTTCACGTCGCTGAAGACACTGAACTGCTCCAACAACGAGATTGCCGAGCTCGACCTGACGAAGAACACGAGACTCACCAACGTGGACTGCACGTCGAACCAGCTGACTTCGCTCACCCTGTCTCCCAACAGCCCGCTCAGTAGCCTCTCATGCGCCCACAACCGACTCAATGGGCCTGCCATGGACGCGCTGATAGCCTGTCTGCCCGTGACCACAAACGGCACCTTCAACGCAACGGCACCGCTCTTCAGTACTGAGCAGAACGTATTGACCGAGGAGCAGATCATCAATGCATGGAAAAAAGGGTGGAACACCTACTACTGGAATGCTATGAACTGGAACACTGGCAACTACGTCCCGTACCCCATCGCCCTTCCCACGGGCGTCGACAACATCAGCGCCGACACCACTGCCGACAGTCCTTTCTTCACGCTCGACGGGCGCCGCATCAACGGCAAGCCCAACCAACGCGGACTGTATATACGGAACGGAAAGAAGGTCGTGGTGAAATAACTGGCAGGCAACAGGAGCGCAGCAGCTGCACCAGTTCTCCGCAGGCAGAGCGAACAAGCGCGGGCAACAGACGCCCGGCCTGTTCGCTCTGTTTGTAAGAAGCGGGTGTTTGAGCTGTCGTCTGCTGTGCTTTCGTCTGGCAGAATCGCCAGTTTTGTCAGGCAGAAACGATGCTTTTAAGAAGTAAAAACGGCAGATGGGCGAAACAAAACCATTGGAATCGTTCAACAAATCCATTGAAATCGTTGAACGAAACCAATGGAATCGTTGGACGATTCCAATGGATTCGTTTACAAAAACTGGCGGTTTGCCTTTTCGAAACGGACAATATAGGGGCGGAAGTATGGCAAGTTGCCTGCGGCGCTACACGAATACGCATGAATAGACATGTAATGTTCCGATAATAATTCTTGAGACATTACATGAGTATTCATGCGTATTCGTGTAGCGCCGCAGGCTTACCAATTCAGCACATTCGATGCGGACATCGGCGAAAAACGGTTCAGAGCTCGATGTCGCGGATGGTGGTGCCGTTGGCAAAGCGGTCGAGGTCCACATAGCCCTCGATGCCCTTGATGCGGCCGCGCTCGGAATACTGCCAGATGTTGTACTTGCCGCCGCCCTTGAGCACGGGCTCTCGCTTGCCGTAGCGCGCAATGAAGATGAAGTAGCGGTTGAACTCCGGCGCGAGCTTCTCGTTGTAGAAGCGGTACTGGCTGTATAGCAGGGGGTATTTGCCGTAGTGTTTTTTCATCAGTTCCATGAACTCCCGGAGGTTGCGCTGCAGCCGTTGGCGGCTGACCTGCCGGTTGCCGGTCTCCTCGACATCGACCATGGGGATGAGGTCCTGCTGTCCTTTCTTCACGTGGCGTTTGAACAGTTCGAACTGTTCCATGGCGGACTTGTAGGCGCGGAAGAAGTGATAGCTGCCCACGCGCAGTCCTGCCTCCCTCGCCTCATGCAGGTTTTTCTGGTAGTGACGGTCAACCACGGAGGCGCCTTCGGTGGCCTTGATGTAGACGAACTGTATGTTGCGGTCCTTGGCCACGGTCTTCCAGTTGATGCGCCCCTGGTGTTTGGAGATGTCGATGCCGTGGTAGGAGGATCTGGCCGAGCCCTTTGAAGAGCGAGAGGTGGGAAGTGAGAGGTGGGAAGAGAGCGGGGTGCAGAAGAACAGGGCGGCGACGATGGCGACGGCACAGGCGACATAGCCCAGACGGCGGAAGCTCCGCTTGCTCGCCTTCGACGGCGTGAGGAGTTTCTCGAGAAAGCCCTTCTTGCCTCGCTTAGAGGCGGAAGAGCGGCGCTTGGGGCGTTTGGTCGTTCGGGCGTTTGGGCGTTTGTTTGTCATATTAAACTGAAAACTGAGAACTGAGAACTGAGAGGTGGGAAGCCCCCCAAGCCCCCGAGGGGGATGTCTAACTGAGAACAGAGAACGGAGAACGGAGAGGTAGGAAGCCCCCCAAGCCCCCGATGGGGGATGTCTAACTGAGAACTAAGAACTGAGAACTGAGAGGTGGGCATCAGTAATAGGACTTTGTCATGTGGTAGAGTTTCTCGAGGCGGTGGGAGGAGGCGGCGGCGAAGAAGTCGCGGGCGTGCGCCGACTTGAGTCCCCAGAAGCTCTCGCAGCTGCGGCATTGGTGGCCTGGGCGGCACTGCCGGCACTGATAGGAGCGGGTGATGCGCACGACGCAGGCGATGCCCTTGGCGGGCTGGTTCTGCCGGATGCGCTCATACTGGCCGCCATCGGTCAGGGCAAAGGCGTAGAGGCCGACGTCGACGTAGCGGTTGTTGCCGCCGAGCATGGGGAACTCATAGCGGATGTAGGCATCGGGCGTTCCGGTCTTCGAGAAGAGCGTCAGCGAGGTGTGCTCGGCTTTGTTGAGGGCGTCCACGCGGTCGTTCATCTGCTTCAGGAGCGAACCGCCTTTCTGGGCGCTGCTGAGCTTGTCGAGGAAGCTGTTCCACGTGGCGTTGATGGCGCTCAGCGACCGCTGTCCGACGGAGCTGCTGGGGAACTGGGCGCCGTCGCGAACGAGCGAAACGGGATGGAGGGTGTCGGAACGCAGGAACGATGCCTTGACGTCGTACTTGCCTATCATCCGCGCCCATGCCTCGGTGAGCTTGATGCAGTTCCAGGCGTTGTCGCCCTGTCCGAGCACCCACGGCACGAGCCGCGCCTTGAAGTCGTCGCCGTCGTAGAAGCGGTCCATGCGCAGACTGGTGAGCTCGGGACTGACTTCCTCGAGTCCGAAATCTTCCTTGCGGCTGGGGTCGGTGCGGTTGATGAGGGCGGCAAAGGGGTTGAGGTCGACGTAGAGATCCTTGTCGTAGCTGGTGTTATAAAGGTAGGCCAGCCAGTCGGTGAAGGGATGGTCGCGCGTGTCGATGGCGCCATTTGACGGGGCTTGTGTGGCCGATGAGGGGTTGGCATCGCTGAAGCGCTTGAACTTCAGCATCTGTCCCCGGCCCAGCTCAAAGAAGTTGCTGTTGCCCGAAAGGGGGAGCGTGGTGATGGTGGCTGCGTCCATGTCCTGTCCTGTCATGGCCAATGCGGCGAGCGCCACGGGGTATACGTCGTCGGAACGCTGCAGGAAGGTGGTGAAATTGCATCCTCCCCAGTGGGTGGCCGACTTGCGTGCCCAGGCGTAGGTGCTCCGTCCGAAGAACGTTGCCTTGGCCTTCGGGTCGTCGAGACTGCCGTTGACACTGTAGCGACGGGGCGTCTGTGTGTCCATGTTGAGCAGTGACGGCGTAGCCTCGACGGCGGCCAGGGCGACCATGGGCTTGAACACGGAGCCGATGGAACGGCGCGAGAGGGCGGCGTTGCGTGTGGTCATGCGCAGCGCCACGGGGAAGTCGGAGCTGTCGAACAGGGTGTTGTAGAACGGCGATGCGAGGATGTCGCCGGTGGCAAGGTCCATGATGGTGACCGACATGTCATACTGTTCCTTCACCTGCGTAGCGGGCTTCTCGCGGCTGATGGTCTGCTGCAGGTCGTGGAGATAGCGCTTTACGTCGGCCTCGAACTCACGCGAGAGCAGCGGGTCTATGGACAGCTGCAGGCTGTCTATGTTGTCGCTGCTGGAGAAATGGCGGGCCAGTCCCTTCAGCATCTGCTGTGTGAAGAGGTCGGTCTGCTCGGGAGCGATGTAGAAGCGGCTGGTGCCGGTGCTGGCATGCACCAGACAGGAGAGCACGCGGGCGGGGTTTTCGCGCTGGAGGGCGAACTCGCCCATCTTCTGGTTCTGCATGTCGTAGACGATGAGTTTCATGCCGTCGCGGAACGGAATGACGGGCGGGCGCTGCGAGCCTGTCGTGGGGGGCAGGAAGGTGAGCGACTGTCCGTCGGCCACCACGTTGACGGGCGTGTTGGCGGAGATGAGGACGCTGTCGCGGGTGCAGCTGATGAGGAAGCTGGCCAGACGGGGCTTCAGCGGCTCGTCGTGCAGTTCGATGCGCACGGCTCGCTGGGCGTCGGTGGCAAAGGCCTTCGTGTAGTAGTCGTAATAGTCTATCGGCGCCGGGCGTCGGGGCGTCTGAGAGGATGCTTCTTTGGTGGTCTGGGACGGTTGCGCTGACGCGAGCAGGGTGCCGTCGTGCATGACTGCCTGGAACAAGATGGGGTTGTCGCGGGTGAGCTTCTTCTGTGTTCTCAGGGGCAGCACGGTGTTTCCGTAGCTGAGGAACACGGCGTTGGTGTCGCTGAAGAGACAGTTGTCGTTGGCATAGATGGTGCCGGTCCAGGGGCTCTTGGTCAGCATCACCTTGAACATGGACGGGATGAGGGTGATGTCCTTGACGACGATGGGCTTCACACCTCCCCTGACGGTCTTGGGAACGGGGCTCAGCGTGAGCCTGAAGAAGGTCTCGCCCTTCTGCTGGGACTGCAGTCGGAGCAGCTGCGGCAGACGGCTGTTGTAGTAGAACACGCGCAGATCGTCGTCGCTGATGTACTCTGGATGGACGGCCACCAGGCGTAGGTCGGCGGCTTCGATGTAGGCCTTGTGCTCCTCGCCATACGGAAGAGCGAACTCAAGCGCCTTGTATCGCTTGTTGAGACTGTCGAGGCAGGTGGCCTCCACGCTGGAGTCGACCTTGGCGAGCAGGTGTCTGAGCAGCTGGTTGGACTTGCCTACGAAGCCCTCATCCTCACTCAGGGAGCTGGTGGGGTCGTAGATGTTGTGCTTGCTGGCGCTGCCCAGTTCGGTGCATCCTTGGAAGAAGGTAAGCAGAAAGGCCAGCAGCATGACCAGGAAGGGGATGCCTGCAACGAGGAACGGCCGCAGCGGCAGCTGCTTGTCGTTCTGTAAGTGCTTGTCTATTCTGGGGTCGTTCATGGGGAAAACTGAGAACTGAAAACTGAGAACTTAGAACTGAGAGGTGGGAAGCCCCCCAAGCCCCCGAGGGGGATGTCTAACTGAAAACTGAGAACTTAGAAGTGAGAAGTGATGAGTGATATGTGATTGTCAATAGGCGATGACGGTTCCCTTGGGCAGACGCGACTGCACATACTTCACCACACGCAGATAGTAGCGGGCGTCCTTGGTGGAGAGGGCGGTGGAGTCTGCGGCTGTCAGCTCCTTGTTGGGCACATCCACCACGATGGTGTCCTGCACAAGGATGGCGCCGATGCGGCAGTTGCGGCTGCAAACGGTGGAAAGGAGCGAGTGGGAACTGTCGAACGACAGCGTGTCGGCCTTGGAAACTGCCATGGGCTGTCCTTTCTCGTCGACACTGTAGACGACGGCCTTGGCGGGCTCTGTCTTCGGTGTGGTCGGGCTGGCGTAGTAGCGCTGGTTGAGGAGAAGGAGGTCGGCGGTCTGTCCGAACGACAGGTCTTTCACGCTGAACGTGTCGACGGTGACGGCGCTGACGTTGTCCCAGTCGGCCATGTCGGCCAGTCGCGCCATCATGTTGCCTTGTCCGTTGTCGGCCCAGAGGATGCTGGTGCCGCTGGTCGGCTCCGTCTTTTCGGGGCCCGACAGCCATTTGTAGAGACTCATTCCGCCATAGGTGAGCACTGCGCCCACCAGAATGCCGGCCACCAGACAGCCGATGAGCCGGAAGAGCTGGCCACGGCGTGAGGACTTCCTGAGCGCCTTGTACTGTTTTTCTAATTCGTTTGCCATATTCTTGTTGCGTTTTCTTAATGATTGGATGAAGATATCGATGATGGGAAGTGCCGCCTGCGAGCGCATTTTCTTCACGCTGTCGGCCATGGCCTTGTAGGGTGCGGTGGCGAAAAGCTGTGAAAGGCGCTCGGCGAGGAGCGCAAACACGTGTGGCGCCTGTTTCTTGAGCGGGCCGAGCCGTGCCCATTGGTGGGTGTCGAGCAGCATCTCGCGCGGCATGGCGCCCACCGAAGAGAAGAGCACGTCGCCGACGGCGGGCAGCACCTGCTGCATGGTGAAGTCGCGCCACGAGCGCGGCAGCCGGCTGGTCGGTGCAAGCAGTCGCTCGCAGGCCGCCACCACCGATTGCTGAGACGTGCCGACGAGCAGCGCCTTCAGGTCCTTTGCCTTCATGCTGCGCAGTGCCTGCAGCTCCACGGCCTCTGGCGACACCTCCTTGGCATTGACCTTCTCCATCAGCTTTGCCACCTCGTCGACGGAGGTGAACGCCATGCTGTCGACGGCTTTCCTAATCCATTGCTCCACCAGTTTCTTGTGCTCGGGCGCGAGTCGCTGCATGTTCTGCGGCATGTAGACCTTGGCGGGCTGCACGAAGGCCGTGGCCGGCACGAAGGGACATTTCTCCATGAGTGCCACGATGTCGCTGAGATTGCTGAGCTGGGGCGCCACATAACGGGTCATGAGGTCCTTGAACAGCGTCTGCACGCCTGTCGCCCCGAGTCGCTTGTTGGTGGCGTAGATATCGTACCATTTCATAATGATGGCCGGGGTGTTCGACGACGTTTGCTGGGTGCTGGCGCTGAGCAGGTTGGCATCGAGCATCTCCTTGACCCTGTCGTTCATGCCTTCCTTGAAGAGGAACGCATAGCTGCCGGAGAAGAGGTATGCGGGGAGTGCGGCGCGCTGCAGCTGCCGCATCTCGTCGTCGCCGTAGTGCATCAGTGCGAGCAAGGCCTCATCGAAGCCCTTGAGCGACCAGCGTAGCGACGGTTTTCTATATGTCGCGGCCATCTTCTCCCTTGTCTGCGCATCCATGCGACGGCAGACGTCGGCCAGCTGCGGCCAGCTCTCCACCTTCAGTTCCGTGAGCTGTCGGCCGAGTGCGAGCCATATCGGCCACTCATCGGCGCTCAGTGCCAACGGCTGTTTCTTCGCCACCTCCACGGCCCGGTGGAGGGCATCGAGCGGAAGCAGCGGACTGTCGGCGCCGGGCAGCGTCACGCCCTGCAGGGCATTGTAGGCATTCTGGTCGACGGCGGGACGGGTTCCCACGGCCTGTTGCCACGTCATGACGCTGGCATTCTGCGCCGCTGGCACCATCTGACTGCCACTATCCTGCGGGATGACCATCAGCAAGACGTCGTCGAGCACATAGCTGAAGCGGTTGTCGACGCAGAATCCGAAGGTGGCATAGCGCCGCAGCTGCAACGGCAGATGCTCAATGGCCGAGAGCACGACCGCCAGTTCGGGCGCGCTGAAGATGCCGTCGGCGCGATAGCTGTCGGCCGGAACGGGCAGGGTGACATAGAGCCTTTCGCCTCGCAACAGTGCGTTGAGCAGATGGTAGGCCAGCGCCTCGGCCTGACCGGACAGCGGCGGATGATAGACATCGATGGTGCGCTCGCCCTGCGCCCGCCCTGTGGGCATGGTGGCGATGCGCGGCATGGCCGCGAAGAGGGCGGTGAGCGCGAAGTCGATGGCGTTCATCTCGTTGCGGCTCACCTCGTAGGCAGCGCGGAACGGATAATTGCGCCCCATGGCGGTGTTCACCACGTGCGAGCCCTGGACATGCATGAGCATGTATCTGTCCACATCTTTATAATAGCGCCAAACAAGACTGGCGTGGCGTGGCGACAGCACGGGCGGGTTGTCGAGGAAGATGCCTCTGACATCGTTGGCCCGCTTGCTGAACCCCTCGCTATAGAAGAGCGTGGTGTCGCCGATGTTGTCGAGCCGTGACCCGGCTGCAAACTGTGCGATGTGAATGGTCTTATTCATTGCTTTGATGGTTTTATGATGGATGAAGGATGAAGGATGAAAGATGAAAGCTTGATGCTTCTCTTCGCTCACCTATTGTCTTTTCTTGATGAAAGATGAAGGATGATGGATGAAGGCTTGATGCTTCTCTTCGCTCACCTATTGTCTTTTCTTGATGAAAGATGAAGGATGATGGATGAAGGCTTGATGCTTTTCTTCTCACTTCTCACTTATCACTTCTCACTTAAAACATCCCCCTCGGGGGCTTGGGGGGCTTTCTCCTCTCAGTACTCAGTTTCCCACATCCCCCTCGGGGGCTTGGGGGGCTTCCACTTTTCAGTTATCCAATATATCTCTGAGCAGCTGAAGACTTCCGAAGCAGAGGTGGCCGGTCTGTCCTCGCGTGAGCTGCGTGGTGAACCAGCGCCGCTGGCCTCCGTCGTCGCAGTAGAAGCGGGAGGCGTCGTCCTTTTCTTCCTCCTGCAGTCGGTAGCGGTGCAGCTCGGCGTCGATGGGAGTGGCCGTGAAGTAGACGTGCGGCGGCATGTCGCCGCGGGCAGCCAGCTCAAAGATGGTGGGCTCGTTTCTGAGTCGCTGCACCTGTCGCGCCACGCTGTGCTGCCCCGTGCAGGCATTGAGCAGGTGCCAGAAGGCATGTCCCACGCCGGCACCTATGCTCTGCATGATATGTCGGCGCAAGGGCTCGTCCATGGAGACGACAGACGTGGCGGTGTGCACTCCGTTCTTCAGCACCGATGCTATCTCTTTGCTCGCCGTTGCGTAGAGGTCGCCGCCGGCATCCTTCACCGATGGCTTCAGCAACAGGTCTGCCTCGCGGAACGCCAGATAGACGTTCGGCGGCGCATCGTCCTTGCCTGCGATGTAGTGGGCCAGCGTCTCCAGCAGCTCTCCTACGCCTGTCGGTGCCGAGAGCCGGTCGCAAACGACGATATCGGTCGCCCTGAGGCACACCATCAGCGCGTAGAAATCGTTGATGATGCCGAGGCTTTCGTATTCCGCCAGCTCCAGCGCCTGCCAGCTGGTGATGCGCTTCCACTCGCTGCGGATGGCCGCCATCAACGAGGCGGTGTTCAGATGGGTGATGTCTTTGAGCAGCGCTTTTCCGCTCACTTCCTTGCGGCTCACCTCCATGAACCCCATTTCGGCAGGGAGCGTCGACGACGGATTCTGCCCTGCGTTGACCATCAGCTCGCACGCGCCCACGGCATTGCGCCATTCGCTCAGCGTGAACACGCCTTTCTCCGCGAGTTCTATGCAGCGCTTCAGTTCAAAGAACATGGCCAGCTTGCGCTTTCCTCCGTCGAACACATCGCCCGCAATATTGAGGAAATCCAGGTGCAGACGGCCGAGCGCTCCCTTGCGGAACACGATGCGATAATGGCTGCTGGGCTGGCAGAAATAGCGCTTGGTGGGTTTCATTCCGCGGCCGTCGGCGCTCAGCGCGTCGTAGAAGAACGTGCCAAGCGTGCCATGTCGGCGGCCCTGACGTTCGGGTTCGGCCACGAATCCCAGCTGTGCGAAGGCGTGAATGAGGTCGAACAGCAGGTAGCTCTTGCCACTGCCGCGACTGCCAATCACCGCCAGGCGCACCTCCTTCCGTCCGCCGCACCAGAGCGGAAGAACGGAAAGCATCTTGCTGAGGTCTGTCTTCTTCAACGTCATTTGTTTCTTTTATGGATGAAGGATTTATGCTTCTTGGATGAAGGATGAAAGATGATGGATGAAGGCTTGATACTTCTCCTATCTTACCTGTTGCCTTTTCTTGATGAAGGATGAAGGATGATGGATGAAGGCTTGATACTTCTCCTCACTCATTTGTTGTCGTTTATGGATGAAGGATGAAGGAATAAAGATGATGGTCTTATACTTCTCCTCGTTCATATTGTCGTTTTCTTGAATGTTATCTGTCAATCTTACGGCTGCATTTCTACGGTTTTCTGGAACGATTTCAATGGATTTGTTGGGCGATTCCATTAATTTTGTTCAACAATTCCAATGGATTTGTTCAACGATTCCAATGGTTTTGTTTCCAGAAACCGGCAAAACGGGCGCGCGAAAGCAGTGGTTTGCTTGCTCCAGATTGGCAGTTTTGCGCTACCATTACACTTCCTCCTCCTCAATCATCAGCAGCGAACCCTTCTCGAAATCGCCCAGCCGATGCTGCGTAAGTATGTCCATACACAGCTGATAGCTGCCGAAACAGGCGTGGGAGAACTGCTCATGGAACTTGTACACATAGCCGTCTACCTCGCGACTGAAGTCGCTGGCCACCATGTCGCCTTCCAGATAGTTCTGGTAGATTTCGTAGTTCTGGGTGATGGGGGTGCACGTGAAGTAGACGTGTGGCACGATTCTCGAGCGTGCATCGCTGGTTTGCTCGGGTGCATATCCGGTCTTCTGCAGGAGCTTTCGGAAGGCGTGTCCCTCGCCGCCGATGCGTGTCGAGATGTGGTTTCTCAGCGATGCCGCCATGTGGATGTGTCCGTCGGCGCCGTCGAGGTCGACCATGAGGTCGGTGATGGTCGCCGGGTCGGAGGGGATGGCCTTCTTCGCGGCATCGCTCATCTCGGCAGGCAGTCCGATGAAGTCGGCAAACTCTTTCTCGGGAATATTGAGCGTGGGGTCCACATGATGCAGCATGGCGTAGCTGAACAGCGAGTAGATGGCGTTGCGGCGCCCCTCGGTGCTCAGGCAGCTCAGCGTCTCGTTATAGAGCTTCTGGTATTCCTTTTCCTTCTCAAGCATGAGGAAGTCGACGTTGCGGAACGCCAGGTAGACGTTCTTCTTGTCCTCGGTGCAGTCGTCGAGAAACGACTGAAGGCCGTCGGCAAGGTCGCCGAAAAGCATCTCGTCGGTGTTGGCCTCGCGCTTTGTAAAGATGCGGTCGCAGAGCACAATGTCGGAGGCCAGGGCGCAGAAGTGGAAGAACGTGAAGGCGTTGTCGTAGAGACGGCCGCGGAAGTCGGTCGCGGTGAAGGGCAGTTCCTGCAGCTGTCCGGTCTCTATCATGTCGTTGATGGTCATCATGATGGAGTCGGTGTCGTAGAAGAAGAACGACTTCAGCAGCTTGCGGCCGCTGATCTTGCGGCGGCTTTTCTCGACGAAACGGAAGCCAGAGGCGTTGAGGTCGCTGAATATTTCGTTCCAGTCGCGGTAGTTCACGTACAGCGCGCCTTTGATGGTTGGCAGTTGTGGCGAGGCAGACATCGGATTGTTCGTTGCCGAAACGCTGGCGGGGTTGGGCACGACGGGCTGGACGATGAGGCGCTCATCGCCGGCGGAGTTCACCCATCGCGACACATAGAACCGCTTCTTCAGCTGGGCAATGCGCGACTTCAGCATGATGTAGGCCTGCAGTCGCGACAGAGCGCCGTTTTCTGCCTTGCTGAATATCTCGCCGGGGATGTTGAGAAACACCAGGTCGTGCACGTCGCGGCTGTTGTTGTAGCGCACGGCGGCGCCATAGAAGTTGCTCTGCCGGCACGCATAAATGGGCGTTCCGCCGCTGCCGCCGTACTCGTCGGGCGAATAGGTGGCAAGGTCTTTCAGCGGCATCAGCGTCCCTGCCGGCATACCCTTCATGGGAAACTCCGACAGTGGTGTGAAGACGGCCGACATGCTGCCCAGCGATGTGAGGATGTCATTGAGTAGAAACGACTTGCCGCTCGATGTGGTTCCGACCACGGCGAGGAAGATTCTCTTCCTGCCAGCTACCTGATAGCGGAAGAAATAGCGCAGACGTTTCATCAGTTTTGAATTCATATCTCTTTCTCTGTTTGATGGTTTCGGGTTTCAACGTTCATCCCTCGATGGTCTTTTTCCTGCACGTCACGGTGACCATGAAGGCAAGGAGGATGGCGCTCTCGAGCGCTTCGCCCACGGCATCCACGCCATAGCCGGGGATGAGACGGCCGGTGAACGGCAGGCGGTCTATGTAGGAGAGGTAGATGTAGAGGCTTGTTCCTATCCACATGAACATGGCCATCAGCCGCCATTGCATCGCCTTGGTGAGAAGCGGGTGCAGGGTGTCGGCGAAGCTGATGGAGAAGTGCATGACCATCCACGCCAGGAACATGAGCATGATGAAGAACACGGCGGTGGTGGCCATGTTGCCGTAGGGGGCGAAGAAGGCCGCGGGCATGGACAGGTCGTTGAGCACCACGGGCGACTGTCCGGTGCTGACGGACGGGTGAAGGAAGTGACGGTCGTTGGACAAGGGGTCGCCGCCCTCGTGGTTGTGCATGTAATGGCTCATGATGACCATGAACTCTGCGTCGCTCTCGCTGTAGCGGAAGCCGTTGCGTTGCAGGTCGTTGAAGCTGGAATAGAGCATGACGCGGCGCGCCAGACGGGTGTAGTTCACCTTGTCGGTGTTCACCAGCCGGCTGCAGACAAAGGGCAGGAGAAGGACGGCCACGGTGAGACCGGCAATGGCAAACTGAATGTTGCGGCGCTCCTTGCGGGCGGCCTGCTGCATATTGGCCCCAAGGGGGCGCGGACGGTCGATGAGGAAGAAGAAGGTGACCAGGCACATGACGATGCCCAGGTAGTTGGTCATGTAGCCGTTGTCGCCCACCATGGCGGCCAGAATGTAGAAGGCGGAGATGATGAGCATGGCCGTGAAGCGTATGATGCTGCCCGACACCGACTCGGTGGCATACTGGTGGACCTGGCTCAGGGCACGCGTGAGGCCGATGATGACGAACAACGAGATGAAGGCGGTGCCGAAGTTTCCAAAACGACTGCCGATGACGGCCACGGCGACGAGCACCAGCAGATGGACGGGACAGAGGATGTTCCACGCAATCTTGAAGGCGTAGACAATCCACAGCTTTGAGCTGACGGTGGGGAAACGAAGCCGGGAAACGGGAACGGGAGCGTGCAGCTTGAAGGTCCTGACATGCGACAACCGCAGCACGTCGATGACAAGCCACACCAGCAGCACCACCGCTACGGAAAAGAAAAGAGCGTAGGGCACCGAGCGGTGGGTGTCGTTGATGCCATACTGCGTGAGCCAATGCCACGGCAACAGGGAATAGACCTCGCGGTGGAAATATGAGTCGATGACGTGCTGACTGTTGCGCGGATCAACCACGAAGAAGAACAGCCAGGCCAGCGCAGCCAGCAGCAGGGCGCACACCAGCCAGCTGCCCAGCCCTCGCCAACGGGAGGCGACAGCCTGGCGCAGCGGTGTGTTGAACAGCATGGCCAGACAGAAGAACAGAAGGATGGCGGTGGCGGTGGCAACGGGTGTTATGGCGGTAATCTTCTCAAAATAGGGATAGGTGTAGCTGAGCTTGAGGGCAATGAGCGACTTGCACACACTGAACACGAACGCTGCCAGCAGGATGAGCGTCAGATAGGTGGGATAATGGCCCAGCAAACGGCTGTTGTAGAGGTTCTTGGCCGACACAACGGGCTGGCCAGACAACGAACGGCCACGCTTGCCACGGCGCGAACGGCCGGGGAAACGAACAGGACTGATGGGCGACCACACCAGAAGGATGAGCACCAGAGTGACAAGCAGCGGCAGGGAAAGATAGCTTAGGAAGAACGTGGCATTGATGATGCCGGCGCGCCCTTGCAGCTCATGGAGTCCCGACTGAAGGCGCAACGGGGCCTTTCCGATGGTGGGGAAGAGCGACAGACCGGGCCTGGCCAAATTGTAGGCGTGCTGGGCGTTGTCGCGCACCACGATGGAATCGTCGGGGTGGAAGAACTCCAGGTTGCAGACATCGAAGTTGATGGCGTTGGAGAAAGGCGGCAGGAAGATGTCGCTCTTCGACGGAAACGCATTGTTGCTCTGCTTCAGGGTGATGGTCTGGCTGCTGGCCTGCGACGCCTTGCGCAGCGAGTCGGCGGGCGCCACAAAGGTGATGGGCTTGGGGAAACTGACGCGCAGGCGGTCGTCGAGCTTTGAAAGCATGACGTGTCCGGCGCCCCATTCGGTGAGTTTCACACTGGCTCGGAGGAAGTGGCGCACACTGTCGTCGATGAGCGTTGTGAGCTCGCTGACGTTGAAGAACTGCACCTTGCACTGCTTGTCGGCCACACTGCCCGAACGGATGTAGGAAACGTTGGTGCCACCCTCGGTGAGACGGGTGTGCTCGTCGAGTATGACGAGCGCGATGGTGCCGCCGTCAACGTGGAGGAACGAGCTGCTCAGCACCTGCGACGGCTTTGCCTGCGGGGCTGCGAGCAGGTGGAGGGGAAAGTCTTTCTGGTCCTTATAGCGCTTGCAGAACGCCCACACGTCGGCGCCGGTGAGGGTGATTTCGGGGTGATGGGTGGTGGATGATGGGTGATGGCTTGACGGTTGGAGGGTGAGGGTGAGCTGCTGGTCGGTGGTGTTGTTGATGATGTGTCGGTTGGGGTTCTCATTGTTCACCTTGAAATACTGGAGCGAGTCGTGGTACTGCTCGTTGACACGCCAGTCGTAGCCTTCAGCGGTGGGCGTGATGATCAGGTACTTCTCGGGGACGCCGGCGTAGCAGATGTCGCTGTGCTGGCCCATGGTGATGGCGGTTGGCTGCTGGGTGCCGGATGCCAGCGGGAAGGTCATGGCATCGACGGTTACGACAACGTTTTCCTTCACCCTGAAACCTGCGAGGAGGAGGATGATGAAGGCGATGGCGAGCAGGAGGGCGCCGACGGTGGCAACGGACCTGAAGGAGGGCGTCTTATAGGAGAGAAGGCTGAGGCGGTTGAGGATGTTCATAAGTGATAAGTGACAAGTGACAAGTGATAAGGGGGAAGCCCCCCAAGCCCCCGAGGGGGATGTTCAACTGATAAGTGGGGCCCTACCACCACTGACGTCGTAGACATCGCGGACGTATCACGTCCTGAAAGAGGTGCTGGGCCGACTGGGTGTTGGGTGTTGGGTGATGGGTGATGGGAGAGGCATCGGGCACATCGGCAGCCTCACCTGCACTGAAGGCGATGGGTTGCCATAGGGCCTTCCTGACCTCTGCGGGTTTCAGCATGCCGTGGCGCAGCAGACTGGCCTGCACATCGCTCCAGAAACGAGGCAGCTGAGCGGTGACGAGCGACTGCGCGCAGTCTTGACGAAAGCCCTCGGGAGTGTTGAGAAGGTCGGCCTTCATGATGAGAATGCGGAGGGCAGAAGTGACATCGAGATAGCGTTCGAAGCTGAGATGGCGGAGCACAGGCGTCAGACGTCCCACCTGCATGTCGAGGTCTTGGCGACAGTCGATGCAGAGCAGGTGAACCTGAGACAGCTGCCGGTTGAGGTCGACATCGGGAAGCGTCTTGCCCGTCAGCGGCACCTCCACGAAGGTGAAGGGGCGGCGAGGGGTCCACCATGCCGGTTTATGGATGGCGTTGACATACAAAGACTGGGAACTGAGAGACCCTCCCAGACCCTCCAGAGACCCTCCCCGGCCCTCCCTGTTTAGGGAGGGGGTGCAGAGAGGTGAGGGATCGGCGGCGTCGATGCTCATGCCCTCGAGCGAGAGCAAGGCACAGATGGCCGAGGTCTTCCCACAGGACGGACATCCCCAGAAGACAACCTCAGTGGGCAAAAACCACCCCTTAGACCGAGAAAACTCCTGCCTAACCGGGTATTGGAAAAGGGTCGTTTGGTCGTTTTCGAGAACTGTCGCCATGCCTGTCTGCTGTAAGTGGGGAAGCCCCCCAAGCCCCCGAGGGGGATGTTCAACTGATGATATACGTTCTATGCGTTTCGTGAAACAGCGCAAAGTTACGAATAATCGGTGTAACGAGCAAACTTTCTGCTGTTTTTTTGAAACAAATGCTTTTCTTCCTTTCCCTTTATCGCATTTTCGTGTGTATAAATATCTCAACTTTCGCAAGTTGATGGAGTTCAGGAGTTCAGGAGTTACAGGAGTTCAGACAATACTTCCAACCCCTGTAAACTGACGCAAAGAGAGCCTTCAGCACTATCGTCTGAACTCCTGTAACTCCTGAACTCCTGAACTCCAAGAAGTTGAGCGAATGCGAAACTTGAAT
>JAFWQE010000164.1 GCA_017509155.1 Prevotella sp. | reverse complement strand
TGAAGAAATTTGCTAAATAAGAAGAGGAAGGCCGGTTTGTTGAACAAAAACGCCTGACGTTTGGTGTGCGTCAGGCGTTTATTTCTCTTTCTTCATGAAAGGAGCTCAGAGGATGTCTAACCGAGATACTTCATCAAGATCTTTGCGTTGCCGCTATCGCGCAACTTGGCAATGCTCTTTTCGCGAATCTGGCGAACACGTTCACGAGTAAGTCCGAGCTGGTCGCCGATTTCCTCGAGACCTTTCTCTGGCTGACCGATGCCGAAGCAAGCACGGATGATGATAATCTCGCGGTCTTTGAGCACCTTGCTCAGCACCGAGTTCAACTCCTGTGCCATGCTTTCGTGGTCCACTTGTCTGTCGGTGCGCGAGTCGTCGCCACTGGGCATCACATCGAGCATGCAGTTGTCTTCGCCGTCCTGGAAAGGAGCATCGATAGAAACATGATGGCCGTCGGCAGCAAGGCTCTGACCAATTTTCTCCTCATCGAGATGAGTCACTTCAGAAAGCTCGCTGACCGAAGGATGGCGCTGGTTTTCCTGTTCGAAACGGTTGATTTCGTGGTTAATCTTATTGAGCGACC
The DNA here is from genome assembly GCA_017509155.1 of Prevotella sp. Taxonomy (GTDB): domain Bacteria; phylum Bacteroidota; class Bacteroidia; order Bacteroidales; family Bacteroidaceae; genus Prevotella. The sequence continues at coordinate 14,823 of JAFWQE010000164.1, read as the reverse complement.
CCACCTGATTGAGCGGCAGACGCACAATTCGGCTCTGCTCTGCAATGGCCTGAAGGATGCTCTGGCGAATCCACCACACAGCATAGCTGATGAATTTGAATCCGCGTGTTTCGTCAAACTTCTGAGCAGCCTTGATGAGTCCGATGTTTCCTTCGTCAATCAAGTCGGTGAGCGTAAGACCCTGGTGCTGATATTGCTTGGCAACACTGACCACAAAACGCAGGTTAGCCGTAACGAGTTTGTCCTTGGCTTTTTCGCCTTCGGGACCCCCTTTACGGATTTTCTGCGCCAGTTCTATTTCCTCGTCAATGGAAATAAGCGGTGCTCTACCAATTTCAACCAGATACTTGTCCAGAGCCTCACTACTGCGGTTAGTGATGCTTTTCTGAATTTTAAGCTGTCTCATCCTAAATACCTTATATCCTTACGTAAGTGCCTGATTTTCAGGCTATAATACATTTATTCTATAAAAAGCGGTGCAAAGTTACAAAAAAATCCTGAAAGTTGTATACGCACGCGTAGTTAAAATAATTAAAAACTGACTTTTCTTATTTCTTGTCAACGACATTTATTCTCGAATACTGAATATTTCAATGCTTCAATTCTCTACCTACAAATTACACTAAAGCATAAGTTTCTCACATCCAGCTCTTAGGTGTTGAGCGTTGAATAATCTGTATTTGATAACGGTTGAAAGGCACTTCATCATATTTGTTACAAAAAACTGGCAGATTTTATGAGTTTAAATGGCAGATAAATTCAAAAAAAGTGGCGTTAAAACTCTCTGCTGCTTTTCGTGTTATTAGGCCGGCTTAACGGTTAATATATACACGTAGTATTTGAAAGGTCAATAAACGAACTGTTCTTTACTCTTGTACTTTTTGTTCGTTTATTGACCTGACAGACTGATTCTTAAATGATTTGTAGGAACTAAATCTTTTTAAGGATAGGACTTATCTTGTTTATCCCTTTTAGATTTCCTCTGGGAATCCAATGGCAGCCTTTGCTTTCTTTATGAAATCATCGTCCTTGATGACTTTTTTGCCGTTTTCTGTTTTCTCGGCAATAGACTCAATCTCGTGCATCATTCTGCCAATCTCCTCATATTCAGGATGTTCTTTCTGAATTTCCTGCATCTTTGCGATGCCCTCACTGGGGTTCGTATCCATCAGCTGAGTCATCTCCTTAAGGGCTTTTGCCGTGGGCAGTCCGGCCTTAAATACGGCATTGAACACATCTTTCCATTGGTCAACGGTGTAATTAGCAGACTCGTCCTTAACTTTCTGGAGCAGTGCGGCCATCTCTGTTGGCATTCCGTTGTCGTTCTGTGCCTCGGCTACATTTTCGGTTGCCGTGCTGTCCTGTGTCGTTGTCTGTTCGTCAGACTTTGTCTGTGCGCCATTCTGGCTGCACGATGCAAGGCTGATGCCCAAAGTGAGGGCGAGCGTTGCGAAGAATACTTTCTTTTTCATGTTGTTGGTGTTTTGGGGTTAAGTTATTGTTGATTCTGAGAATCGTTTCTCAGTCTTTCAGTTTGATCTGACAGTTGTCGAGCGACTCGATGATGGCCAGCGACTCGATGTGTGGGATGCCCATGCGGTAGAGTTTCTCTCGTCCATGGCAGAATTCCTTTTCCACGACGAAGCCCATGCCTTCGATGGTTGCTCCTGCTTGCTGACACAGGTCTACGATGCCCTTGGCTGCGTTTGAGAATGCCAGGAAGTCATCGATGAAAAGCACGTGGTCCGAAGGTGTGAGGAAATCTTTACCAACAACCATGGAATAGGTCTGCTGCTTGGTAAACGACAGGACCTGTGTGTGATACATGTCCCCCATGGTGGATGGTTTCTTTTTCTTGGCAAATACCACGGGTAGATTCATCATGCATCCTACGACGATGGCAGGCGCAATGCCAGATGCCTCCACGGTGAGTATCTTGTTGATGTTGAGGGAGGAGAACCTGCGCACGAACTCTTCGGCCATCAACTTGAGCAGGCGCGTGTCTATCTGCTGGTTGATGAAACTATCAACTTTGAGGATGCCGCCTTCGAGGCAGCAACCGTCTTTCATGATGCGTTCATTCAGTTCTTTCAATGGCTGTGACAAGTTAATAATAACGTTGTTTGTGGTGCAAACTTACGAAATAAAAACGAAACATGCAAATGTTCGCGAGGATTTCTTCAGATATTGTCAAATGAGAGGCTCTTCAAATCCCCTGAGGGTGACGTTTAGTGACGAGTGATGGATTAGCGGGTGATGGTCGAGCTAATTGAAAAACACGTAGAGAGCTATCATCACGATGAAGAGCAGAATCCAGGCGATACGCACGCCAGTCGAAGGTGCTTTTTCGTTGCCCTTGGCTGAGTGTGCAGACATGACCGACGTGTCTGAGCCAGTGTCCGTAGCGAGGGATGTGTGGTCGAAGAGTGATATAACAATCATGGTCAAGGCGATGCAGACGAAGATGAGAAATGAGAGCATCATGAAATGGGGCCAAAACGTGTGTTCACTGGCAGGCAGCACCCACAGATAGAGCACGCCGACACCAAGGCTGAAGAGCGTTCCAAAGGTCAGTGCCATATTGGCGGCGCGCGTGGTGGTACGTTTCCAGAAAACACCGAACAGGAATACCGCCGACATGGGCGGAGCGATGAAGCCGAGCACCGACTGGAACACGTTGAACAGATTGAGCCCTTGGATGCTGTCGATGGCTACGCAGATGACAACGGCAATGATGGCTCCTACTACGGTGACGATTCTGCCGGTACGGATAATCTCGGTCTGCGTGGCGTTTGGATGGATGCGCTTAGCGTAAATATCGATGGTGAAAACGGTAGACAGTGCGTTCAGCGCCGAACCGATGGTGCTCACCAAGGCGGCAGTCAGCACCGCCATGACCAGCCCGACCATTCCAATGGGAAAGAGATTCGTCACCATTGTCATGTAGGCTTCGTCAGGATTCTTCAGGCTTGGGAAGAGAGCCAGACAGAGTATGCCGGGCACGATATAGAGAGGCACGTCGAGAATCTTCAGCCATCCGGTAAAGTTTGCGCCCTTTTGTCCCTCGTTCAGGCTTTGAGCTGCCAGGACTGGCTGCACCATTGACTGGTCAGTACACCAGAACCACACACCCATGATGGGATAGCCAATGATAATGGGAAGCCACGGGAAGTCGGGGTCGGAATTAGGACGAAATAGCACCCAATAGTCGGCAGGCACCGCAGCCGCCAGTGCGCCGACACCACCAATCTTGATGAGACCAGCAATGGTGAGTGTAGCCGACACGACGATGAGCAGTACCATTTGGTAGACATTGGTGTAGGCCACCGCTTTCAGTCCGCCCGCCATGGAGAAGAAAGCCGAGATGGCAAGGAGGATAAGAGCCGAAGCCCACATGGGAATGCTGAACACCTGGCGGATGAGAATGCCACCGGCGAAGAGCGTCAGCGCCAGCCATGAGATGAGAATCGTCACGATGGTGTACCAAGCCAGTATGTTTCGTGTCTGCTGACCAAAGCGGAGACCCATGAATTCGGGTAGCGTGCTGACGCCCGACCCCAAATAGCGCGGGGCAAAGACAAAGGCAAGCAGGGCGATGAACACAAAGGCATACCAGGCGTAGTTGCCTGAAACGATGCCCGTTGTAAAACCTGCTGATGCCGAGGCTATAAGCATGGATGGGCCCACATTGGTGCCCCACATGGAAAAGCCAATGTGGTGCCAACGCAATGAGTGTTCTGCGAGAAAGAGGCTACTGCCTTTTTTGCGTTTGCTACTGGCCCACAGGCCGATGGCCAGCAGGATGATGAAATAGGCTGCAAGGATTGTCCAGTCGAGTGGACTCAGTGAAATGGAACTCATAGGCTGGTGCGGCGCTAGCGCCTGATTGATTATTGATGATAGATGAAAGATGATAGTTAGACTGGGGTTATTGAGATGGAGATGAGTTGCCTCTTGTTGATGGGGTGAGGTTCATCAACTCCTTTGCCACCGTTACTGCCGAGTTGGCGTTGTCGCTGTAGCCGTCGGCGCCTATTTCGTCGGCAAATCCTTGCGTGACAGGCGCTCCTCCCACCATCACTTTTACACGATGGCGGATACCGGCCTTTTCGAGTGCTTCAATGACATTGCGCATATAGCCCATCGTTGTGGTGAGCAGGGCGCTCATGCAGAGAATGTCGGGCTCGTTCTTCTTTATCTCTTCGATGAACTTGTCTGCCGACACGTCAATGCCGATGTTGACGACTTCGAAGCCGCATCCTTCAAGCATCGACGCCACGAGGTTCTTCCCGATGTCGTGCAGGTCGCCCTTCACGGTGCCGATGACCACTTTCCCGAGTGATGTCGTGGTGTTGCCTGCCATCATCGGTTGCAACACAGCGAGTGCCGCTTTCATGGCCCTTCCAGCCATGAGCAGCTGGGGCACAAAGGCCTTTCCGTCCTGAAAGCGTTGTCCGACCTCACTCATGGCACTTATCATCTGGTCGTTGACGATGTCCTGTGGCTGTAGACCCTGACTGACAGCTTGCCGTGTGGCCTCAGCGGCTGCGTCACTTTGGCCGTGGAGGATGGCTTCATAGAGAGGATGGCTTGACTGATGGGGCGTTTGATTGTCGACGGAAATACCGTCGACCACAGGACTTAGGGGGGAAGCCACGGGACTGGAGGAGGCGGAAGGGTTATGGGGAGATAGGAAGAGGCCCGGAGAAGGCATGACAGCCTCCGACAATGCACGGATGTGGGCATCGGTGGTTCCGCAACAGCCACCCACGATGTTAAGCCAGTGGTTCTCCATGAGGGGCCACAGGTCTCTCAGATGGTCAGCTGGCGACTTGTCATAATGGCCGGTGTTATCGGGCATACCAGCATTGGGATAGAGACTGATGCGTACTGGGAAACGATTGGCAAGCTGTTGCACGAGTGGTATCATGAGAGTGATTTCCGACAGGCAATTCAGGCCAATGCTGAAAAGTTTCACGTCGGTAAGCGTCGCGATGAAGTCGGGAATGCTCTGTCCCAGCATATTATGACCGTCGGGCGTGGCCACCGAGAAACTCAGCATCAGTGGCAGCTGGCGACCCTTGCGCGCCATGATGGCGGTAGCCTCGTCGATGGCAATGCGTGCGTTCTTCACGTCAAAGATGGTCTCTATGAGAAGTGCGTCAACACCTCCGTCGATGAGTGCCTCCACCTGTTCGGCGTAAGCCTCGTGAAGTTGTTCTTCAAAGGAGCTGTCATTTTCCTTGCTTGCCAGTGAGCACGTCTTGCTTGTGGGACCTATTGAGCCCAGCACATAACGGGGTTTCGTGGAATCTCTTTGAGAATACTCATCGGCCATCTGACGGGCAATGCGGCACGCTTCAAGATTGATTTCACGACAGATACCGTCCAAGCCATAATCAGCCATCGAGATGCGTTGCGCATTGAAGGTGTTCGTCTCAATAAGATCGGCACCTGCCTCGAGGTATTTCCTGTGAATCTCTTGAACGATATACGGCGCTGTGAGCGACAATACGTCGTTGCAACCCTTCAATTCGTGCGAATGTGTTGCAAAACGTGCCCCTCGGAAGTCCTCTTCTCGCAGTCCGTATTGCTGGATCATCGTACCCATGGCACCGTCGAGTATCAGGATTCGATGGTCGGAATGGTTTTCAAGAGTAGGTCGTTTGGTCGATTGGTCGTTTGACTGTTTGGTGAGGCTTGAAGGGAAGTTGCTGCGGCCAGGCTGCTTGCTGGTAAGATGTGAGGTGAGGTTCTTATACGTGGACTCGGTAACCCGTATGATTTCGTCCACCTTCCGGTCGGCTTCGTCTTTCGACTGATACTCTTCCACGATGCGCATGGCCTGTTCCACTTCGCGCTCGTTGTGGAAGTCCATTTCCAGATGTACTCCTTCTCCGCCAATGTTGTCGAGCAATGGGCGCAATTCATCCAGTGTCACCCAACAGGCCATGACGCTCTTTCCTGCGTCGAGGATGCGGCGATAGAGGTCGTACCATTTCGCACTTCCCCCCTGTGGCTCGCCAACACCAGGTGTCCATTGTATGGCATTCAGTTCCTCAATCTCCAACAGAGCCGGCAGATGATGCATCGCGCCAACGCCGTCGAGATGATAGAGCGTATAGTCGATTCTCTGGCACTGCTCGCGAATGAACGGTTGCACGAAGCGGCGATAGTCTTCCACGCTGATCATCGTTGAGATGTCGCTTTGCAGCTTCGACATCTTTCCAGGAGCCCAGGCCGAGAAGTAGCAGAATGCCATTTCGTCGCCTTCGCGGATGATTTCGTAGAGTTCGTCGAACACACGGAAATAGATGTCGTTGATGGTGCGGACCTGTTGTTCCAGCACTTCTGGCTGCATGACGGTGTCGAGCAGCACCTTGTCGGTTCCTTTGAGGGCGGCAAGCACGTCGAGACCTTCCATCAAGTCGGGCATACCCACGTAATAGTGTCCTTGTGCCTTGCGTTTGCAGGCTTTGAGCAACTGTTTGTGGAGCAGGTAGTTGGGATGGTTAGGGTTGAAGGAAATGTCGTCAGTGAAGTCGGGGTCAGGATGAATCCAGATGGTGTCCTCACCACCCTCGAACACGCCACCCAGTATGGCGGCCAGCGAACCAGGTCCCAGCTGGGTGTTGGCCACGGGAAGCATGTCGGCCATAAGCGACGAATGGGCCACATACCAGTCCAGGTATTCGGCACGCCATTCAGGGTCGAACCATCGCTGGTTAAGGTCTTTCGGCGGAGCTGGCTGAGGAATGTCGGCATGCGGGGTGACGCCTTCTTGAAAGTGTTCCCACATGTTGAGCACGATTCCCCGGTGGTTCCACCAGTCGATATACCGTTTCTTCGTTTCTTCGAGGTTTGGTTTCCAGGTGTTCATACGTATGTCTTTAGAGCGGATAACCGCTGAATTGTTCGTCAATATTGAGCAGTGTGGTGAGCTGCAGGTCCATTTCATCGGTGCAGTCCACCTCGTGGGGATAAATGGGAATCTGAGCACCTGGGCGCACATAGACGGGCATCCGCTCGAGCGGTATGTCGGTGAGATGCATCCAGCGCGGTCCTTCCCAGCGTTCGCCAGTGAAGAAGTCGACCCATGTTCCGGCGGGCAGATAGACGTCGCGCTGGTTTTCGCTGTTCATCACGGGGCAAACCATGAAGTCATTGCCGAAGTAATACTGGTCATCAATGTGCCAGCATGTCTTGTCGTCAGCATGGTGAAAGACGAGCGCGCGCAGCATGGTGTGGCCGGTTTGTGTGGCGATGAGACTCTCCTGTATTATATAAGGTATAAGAGCGTAGCGCAGCCGCCACCATCTTTTCACAACAGGTGCGACGCGTGGATAGTGCCATGGCTCGCGCTTGTTGGTGCCGTGATAGCGCATGTGTGACGTAAAGACGCCGAACTGCGTCCATCGCACGTAGACGTCGTCGCTGACGATGCCGTTCATGAAGTCGGGCAATGTGTGGAACCCCGGCACGTCGTGGCTCCAGAAGGCAAATCCCGAAAGGCCGAAGTGCAGGCCGCCCCTGAGTGAACCGGCCATGCCGTCCCAAGATGAACAGGAGTCCCCACCCCAGTGAAGTGGATAGCGCTGACAACCAGCCCATGCCGCACGTGCCCATACAATGCCCTGCCCTGTCACCTCCTCAGTCACCTCAAAGGCGGCACGCTGATAGAGCAAGGCATAGAGATTGTTGAGCAAGGCAGCGGGCATGTTCTTGTACTTGGCGTCCATGTGGATGTTCTCTCCGAAGTCGGTCTTGATGCAAACCACACCCATCTGAAGCAGTCTGCGCAACAGTCCCTTGTACCACTCTGTAGCTGCCGGATAGGTGAAGTCGATGGTGCCGGCATAGTCCAAAGCCGAGAAATTGCTGCCTTCCGACTGCTGTTGCCTGGTGAGTGGCGCGATGTAATCATGGCTCCGTGCCTCGTCTATCTGCTCAGCATCCTCGGCCACGTAGGGCAGTTGCCAGAGCGAAACGCGAAAGCCTCGCTTCTTCAGCCTGTCGATGAAGGCGGGAGGATTAGGGAAACGCTCCTCGTTGAATTTCCACTCACAAAGCCAGTCGGTCTTGAACCAGCCTGTGTCGAGGTGTATCACGTCGCACGGATAGTGCTCTCGGCGCAGACGGTCACAGATGTCGTTCACTTCATCGGCCGAGAAATAGGTCATGCGGCTCATCCAGATGCCGAAGCTCCACAAGGGGGGCATCTGCGGATAGCCGGTCAGGTCGCGATAGTGCCGGATGATTTCTTCCACCGTGTCGCCGCCAATGAGAAAGGCGTCCACCTGCGGCTGACGGTTCAGGAACTGCACCGACCGCGTACTGTGATGGGCAAGGTCTAGGCGCCCATGTGCCGTGGTGTGGTAGAAGCAGCCGTACATCCTACTTGACAGGTAGAACGGAATATTCTTATAGGTACGGCGGTTGTTCACGCCCTGACCGTCCTGATTCTTCAGGTAGAACGACTGTCCTGCAAGGTCCATCTTTGAGAATCGCTCGCCTGTACCGCAGAAGCACTCGTCATGCGAAGCCTCAAACGATAGCGTGGCGCGGTCTATGTGTCCGTCTTTCATGCAGAAAGCGAGGGGCAGCGCATCGTATCTGGGCGGTGAGAAATGGTCGTAAGCGGCCAGTCGCACTTCCTTCTGACCGTCGGGAAAGAGGCGCAAATCGAAGGTGGGTTGTGGCGCGGGCAGCAGGTCGCTCCAGTGGTCGATGGGAAACGGCTTTGTGCGAATCACGGCGCGTTGTTTACCTTCACTATCGGCGATAATCCAGCCTTCGGAGGTTTGTGTGGCATGAAGGGCCATTCGTTTCACTGAAGGAGCGAGACTGAGCATGTCCGACTCGTCCGTCGGCTCCCCCGTCTGCGGTTGTCCTGTATAGTCTATGAAGAGACGCAACATGGTGGAGCCGTATGCACGTATCACCAGCGTAAAGGTCTTCTGCGGCACAGAAGTGTCGGCACTCATATCGTTGTCGTGTCGCTGACACTGGAAAGGAATGTCCACAAGAATGTCGCCCTGCCGCTCGGTCACGGCGGTAGGCGCATAGGCTTTCCACAAGGTCTCCTCGCTATTCTCCTGAAGCGAGAAATCCAGAAAGTCGTAAAGGTGGTAGTTAGTGGGTGTCATTTTGTCTTCACTTATCGCTTATCACTTTTCACTTATCACTTTTCACTTATCACTTAAACATCCCCCTCGGGGGCTTGGGGGCCTCTCACTTGTCACTTATCGCCGCAATTTCATGTGAGGACCGGGCTTGTTCCAACCAATGCTCTCGCTGTCCATCTCGTTGTCTTCCACGGTATAGCCGTCGGTAGCTTCGTCGAAATAGATGCAGAAGGCGCGGTCGTTGGTGGCGTAGGGCGCTGCCGATGGACGACTAATGCGGTTGTTGCGGATGGTGCTTCTCGGCTGATAGCTGAGTGTGTAGATGCCGCCCGCGTCGTAGAGTTGCCGCGCATAGTCGTGAACGTAGTTGCCGTCTATGTGGTTGTCGGTCATTCCACTACGGTGGCGGGTCCATCCCCATCCCACGCAGATGCCTGAATAATTGACGCGCGACACCTCGTTTTGTACTATCGAGAGGTGGCTCACATAGCCCGCACCAATGCCCACGCAGCCCCAGTCTTCCACCGTGCAGTGCTCAATGATGTTGCGGCTTACGGTGATGGCCGTGCAGAGTTCGTCGCGGTGGCGCGGACGGTAGGGTACGTGTGTCTCAAAGCCTTGGTCGGGAAAGGTGCCGATGAGCAGGGCCGTTCCGCCAATGTCATGGAAGTGGCAGCGTTCCACTTTGGTCGCGTTGACGCAGTGCTGCAGGTCGAGTCCTGTGGCACCGAGGTTGCTGAACCGACATCCCTCGAACGCCACATGGTCAGCATAGCTCACGCTCACCGCCGCCTCCGGCCGTTCTATCCACGCCTGATTCTCCAGCTCTGCCTTGCCGGGCAGTCCGGGTATTGCCAGTTTGTAGGCGTCGATGATGGCAAAGCCGCCTTGCAAAGTGACGTGTCCCTGCAACGAAGGTCGCCGCCAGGCACTATGGCAGAAGTGGACATTCTCGAACCGTATGTCGTGGACACGACGCTCCGCACTGCCGCAAATCGTCACCAGCCGCGTCAGCACAGGTGCTACGATGTCGGCTCCTTCTCCCGTCTCTTTTGCCGACCTTAAAAGATAGATGCGCCCCGTCTCTTCGTCCTGCCACCATTCCCCCACCGTGTCCAGCAGTTGTGGCGCATTCAGCAGTGCGAATGAAGAGTTGCCACGCTCACCGCCAATGACGGGCTGTGGCCAAGGGTGTTCGAATTCGAGTGTGCTCTCGGGTTCGTGGAAACTGACGACGGTGGAGTCGCCCATCACGGTCATGTTCTTCACACGAAGCAGGGCTATAGCCCAGCGCTGGTGGACGAGCATCTCTAAATGGGGCGGAATGTCGGCACCGTCGCGCAGGAAGGTGGGTGTGGGAATGGTAATGGTACGTTGCTTTCGGTCGAAACCGATGAGTCGCTCCATGCGGAGGTCGCTGCCGTCGGCGTCCGTTCCGAGGAAGTTGAACTGTGTGGCGCGACAGAGTCTTCCCAGTTCCATCTGTCTGATCATCAATCGGTTGCCGCCGACGAGTGGTGCCTCGGTGGTCCACACTAGCGAACGAACCGCTGACGGAATGCGCTCGTCGTCGGTGCCTTGCGTCCAGTCCTTTAGGGCAATACCGCCCGACAGCCGCACCTCGCCGCTGCCTTCCATCGCACAAATCGTGGTGGGCGACGCGGGTGTTCCGCTGTCTTCGGGTCGTATCATCACGGGACGGTCAAGCCAATAGGTGCCACCTTCCATCTGTATCTTGATGCCTCCCTTGACTTCTTCCTTGTTCAGCCTTCGCCATTCGCGGGCCTGTCGTAGCGCCTGATGGAGCGTTTTCAGCGGGTGTTGCCGTGTGCCGTCGCCGCTATCGTCGCCATGCGTAGACACATAAATGTCTCCCGCCTGCATACATAGGCACACCATCAGACTCGCAATGCCAGCAATAATCCTTTTCGTTATCATGATTCCAACGTTTGATTGATTCTCGTGCAAAGGTATAAAAAAAACAAATAAATGAGAAGGAATCAGATACATTTGTTTGCTTGAACGTGAGTTTTCATCTCCAAAAGTCCGGAATAACTAGGCAGAGGTGAGATAGTTCAAAGTTCACAATATAATAAGTAGATGAACAATTATGGATTATATTGAACACAAAGACACTGAGACGCAGAGGTCTTGTACAAAAAACAAAAATAACTCTGTGTCTCTGAGTCTCTGTGTGCAATTCAATCGTATTGGTTCGACAACGATGTCTGTAAGCGTGTCTAGACCATCTAGTTTGCTCTAACGTGAGTTTTTTATGCAATAAAAGTGAAAAAATTCTTCGCTGTTCACTTTTTTTCATACCTTTGCACCTCGAAAAGAAATCTTCTATATCACACATCGCTTCACTACCTCCATAAACAGGGCGGGTTTGGAGTGGTTTTCATCAATAATAATATAGGCGCTTAGCGCCATAAATACATACCAATATGCTTACGTTGAAACTTATCAATGAGGAAACACAGCGCGTCGTCGAAGGTCTGAAGAAAAAGCACTTCAACGATGCCGAGACGGCAATTGCCAACGTCCAGGCCATCGACCGCCAGCGTCGCGAAGCCCAGCAGCAGCTCGACGCCAACCTCGCAGAGTCAAAGAAAATGGCCGCTCAGATTGGCGCGCTCATGAAGGAACAGAAAAAAGATGAGGCCAATGCCGTCAAGGAAAAGGTGGCAAAGCTCAAGGAAACAAACAAGCAGCTCGAGGAGCAGATGAACAATGCCCAGCAACAGCTCACCACGCTCCTCTGCCAAATCCCGAACATTCCCTACGACGAGGTGCCCGAAGGTGCCGCCGCAGAAGACAACCATGTGGTGAAAAGCAACCTGAAAGAATGTGTCGAGGGCGACACCGTGGGCAACTGGACGGCTAACCCCGAGGTGGTGTCAGCCAGACTTCCCCACTGGGAACTGGCTAAGAAATACAATCTCATAGACTTCGACCTCGGCGTGAAAATCACCGGCGCCGGATTCCCCGTCTACATTGGCAAGGGCGCACGGCTACAGCGCGCACTCATCAACTTCTTCCTCGATGAGGCTCGCCAGTCGGGCTACACCGAGATCATGCCACCGACGGTCGTCAACGCCGCCTCTGGCTATGGCACTGGTCAGCTGCCTGACAAGGAAGGACAGATGTATCATTGCGAGGTAGACGACTTCTATCTCATCCCAACTGCCGAGGTGCCCGTCACCAACATCTATCGCGACGTCATCCTCGACGAGAAAGACCTGCCCATCAAGAACTGCGCCTACACCGAGTGTTTCCGTCGCGAGGCAGGTTCCTACGGTAAGGACGTGCGCGGTCTCAACCGACTCCACGAGTTCTCGAAGATAGAAATCGTGCGCATCGACAAGCCCGAGCACTCCAAGGAGAGCCACCGCGAGATGCTCGAACACGTGGAAGGACTGCTCAAGAAACTCGAGCTGCCCTACCGCATCTTGCTCCTTTGCGGCGGCGACCAGAGCTTCACATCGGCTATTTGCTACGACTTCGAGGTCTATTCCGAGGCTCAGAAGCGATGGCTCGAAGTGTCGTCGGTCAGCAATTTTGACACCTATCAGGCCAACCGACTGAAATGCCGCTACCGTCGTGCTGACAACAAGAAGACGGAGCTCTGCCACACGCTCAACGGCTCGGCCCTCGCCCTGCCGCGCATCGTTGCCGCCATCCTGGAGAACAACCAGACGGAAGAAGGCATTCGCATTCCAAAGGCCCTCGTCCCCTACTGCGGTTTCGACATCATCGACTAATCACGCGATGCAATTGCATCTATACACAAGGCCTCGGTCATACACATCCGTGTGTGGCCGAGGCTCTTTCTTTGTATGGACCAATCAGACCAAAGGCTCATCGCTTTGGCCAAACGAACCGCTGAACATTTATTCATTCGAGTATCCGCCCGTTCGTCTATTATCTGTTGTTTCCTGCATATTTGCGGGCAGATACGCTGGTCCGCCCCTACATGGTCTTCATGGTACGTTATTTTATCTGCCAATTAAATGTAGTTTATTTGGCAAATAAATTACATTTTTCTGCCGTTCTTTTTTCACTTATCTGCCGACGTCATTTTGAGCCTGCTTTATATGGCAATAGTCCGCGCGACGAACTACAAGAGTCCGCGCGTCATCCTACTCGAGTCCGTGCGCCAAACGACAGCAGTCCTTTTACCGTCGGGACTCGAGTCCGACAATCTTAAAACTAAACAAGGACTACGGTTTTTCTTGCCAAAACTTTTAAAATCAATGAATTAAACAGCTGAAGTTTCGAATGTTCTAAACCGTAAGGAGTTTATGAGTTTGGGAGTCTGGACGATAGATTTATTCGCTCATTTTTCATGGATTTGTGGAATCACAACTAATGTCCATGCTTGAACTTGTTCGCTTTGCATGCAGAAAACTCCTAAACTCCTCAACCAACTTCCGAAAGTTGAGTTGAATAAGTAAAAAACTGGGATGGAATGCTCGTTTCTCGAAAATAATGATTACTTTCTGAACTTCCGAAAGTTAAGTTATGTTTTAAGGGCGGATACGCTGATCCGCCCCTATAGGAAAACACCACTACCTCTAACAGGTGAGTGGAATAATAGATGCGCCGTTTCAACTGGTTATTTCATTGTTATTCTCCCATCCAGGGATTTCTCTCCCATAGACGATACACACGCGTTGCATGTCCGGCATCGTGTATGATATGATTGCCCACATCGGCGTTTTCGATGATGGCCTCGCGCTCCCAACTGCCACGTGTGAACTTAAACTGGGCCGGCAGATGCAGGCGGAGGTCGATGGAGGCGGTGCTGTCGTTAGCGAGGGGCATCTTGACGCCTTTTGCCTCCCAGTTGCCCAGCGCGTCTTGGTTGCCGGTGATATAGATATCGTCAGGCAGGTTCTTGCCGCGAAGCTCTATGTGAACGGGATAAGTCTCCTCACCGACATAGCTCACCAGGTTCTTGGCGCCAAAGACGATGTAGTCATTCAGCGCAGCTGTCAAGCTGGGCATAAAGCTTGTGTAATGGCCATACTCAGGAAAGGTTTGTACAGATGTAACGGTATTGTCATTGAAATGCGACCTGTCCTTAAGGAACGTGCAGACACGCTCCCAGCCTGCTTTCCACTCGTCGCCCCAGTACTCATCTTTTTCAATTTCGCCCGCCATTGAGGCATAGATGAAACGGGGTGTCTTGCGGTCTTTGAATTGGTGGCTCTCAATGTCTGTAGCCAGGCGGTACTCGTCGTAGGCACAGTTGGGCGATATGGCGATGTAGTCATCAAACAGGTCGTCAGTAACAAGAGCGTCAAGCACAAACGATGCACTTAGCGAATGTCCGATGCCAAGGGAACGCCCTGACGTGCGGTAGTGGGTTTTCACGTATGGCATCAACTCATTCTTGACGAATTTCTTCAGGTCGGGCGATTTGCCGTAGTAGTAGCCCTCCTTGAACAGCCCAGTGTTGCCATGCAGGGGCATGGGCAGATAGTCGTGGTTGCGAAAATAGTTGATGTCCCAAAGGGTTGGTGAGCAGATGCCCACGATGATGAAACTCGTACTCCTGCCGCCGTCGGGGTCAGGCTTGCAAGCCATGTTGAGCAGGCAGTGTACGAGGTCGAACATCTCGCGGCACTGCGCGTCGAACACGTAGATGACATCGTAGTAGGTCTGGTCGAACTGCTGATAGCCTCCAGGTGTG
>JAFWQE010000163.1 GCA_017509155.1 Prevotella sp. | reverse complement strand
TCGTAGGCTCGAGAGTCTCGCTACATGGCTTCCTCCATCCTTGCCATTACTGGCAACGACTTGCCGTTCGCTTCGCTTGGCGGTAAATACCCGCGGCTGGGGTTGAACCAGCTAGGTTAGTGTCATGCCCGACACACATAATAAAAGCGGAGTCCGTATGGGCTCCGCCTTGTTTGGTATATGAAGGTCTTTCGTTAGTTCAGTTCAAGAACGATGATGCTCTTTGCCGGCATCTTCACGGTCAGCTTATCTTTCTTCAGCTTGGCATCTTTGAATTCAACAGGTGCCACACGGTCGGGATGCTCGAAGTCGTTGTAGTCGGCCACACCCTTGCTTGTCAGAATGCGCCCCTTCACGTTCTTCAGTTTCATGCCACCGAGGTTAATCTCAATCTCCTTTTTCTTGTCAAGGCTGACATTCGACAATGCGATGACAACCGAACCAGAAGTCGTCTTGGCAGCCGATGCGCTGATGAGCGGCAATGTGCGGTAGCCGTTCTCTGCCGATTCGTCCATGGCCTTGTTCATGTCGTGGCGAACGTTCATCTTCTCGCATGTGATGTCGATAGGCAGATAAGTGGCTTCTTGGAAAGGCTTGTACATCTCAAACACGTGGTAGGTAGGTGTGAGCACCATGTGGCCTTGTCCCTTGGTGTCAGTCAGAATCATGGACTGCAGCACATTCACCACCTGAGCGATGTTGGCCATGCGCACGCGGTCGGTGTACTTGTGGAAAACATTGAGCGAGAGGGCAGCAACAAAGGCGTCGCGCAGGGCGTTTTGCTGATACAGGTGTCCGTTGATGGTTCCAGGCTCTTCGTCCCACCATGTTCCCCATTCGTCAACAAGCAGACCAATCCGCTTGTTCGGGTCTTTCTCGTCCATAATGGCGCAGTGCTTTTTGATGACATCCTCAATCTCAAGGCATTTGCCAAGACACCAGTAGTACTGGTCGTTGTCGAACTTTGTTGCTGAGCCTTTTGAGCCATTCCATCCAGAAACTGTATAGTAGTGCAGGGAAACGCCATTCATGCGGTTGCCCACATTCTCCATCAGCACCTTTGTCCAGTTGTAGTCGTAGTCGCTGGCTCCTGATGCAATCTTGTAGAGCTGGTTGCCATCGTAGTTGCGACAGTAGACGGCATAGCGACGGAACAGGTCGGAATAGTATTCGGGACGCATTTCGCCACCACATCCCCACGACTCGTTGCCTACGCCAAGGAATTTCACCTTCCATGCCTTGTCGCGGCCGTTCTGACGGCGCAGTTTGGCCATGGGCGTGTCGCCGTCACTGGTCATGTATTCTACCCATTTAGCAAGTTCCTCTACTGTGCCAGAACCGACATTTCCGCTGATGTAAGGCTCGCAGCCTATCATCTCGCAGAGGTTCAGGAACTCGTGCGTACCAAAAGAGTTGTCCTCAATTGTTCCGCCCCAGTTGTTGTTCTGCATCTTGGGACGCTGGCTCTTGGGGCCGATACCGTCTCTCCAATGGTATTCGTCGGCAAAGCATCCGCCGGGCCAGCGCAAAACGGGCACTTTCAGCTCCTTCAAGGCATTCAGTACGTCGTTGCGATAGCCGTTGGTGTTGGGGATGGGAGAGTTCTCACCAACCCAAAGACCACCATAGATGCAGGTGCCTAGGTGTTCTGCAAACTGTCCATAAATCTCTTTGTGGATTTTCTGTGTGCCCTCGGCATTGCGTATGGTTACCGTGGCATCTTGTGCCATTGCCATGGAAGCAAAGGCCAGCGAAAAGGTCGCTGTTATGAGTGTCTTCTTCATGTTGAAATGTTTGTTTTGAAATTAACAGATGTCTTTGGTATAGTGGGTGTTACAGATACTTTGTTAGAGCTTCTGTAACACCCTTATGTTGCCTCATCGGCTATTGATGCGGCTTTTGATTTTGTCCACGTAGGCATCGATGACGGCTACTGCCGTGATATTTACCACGTCGCGTACAGAGGAGCCGAAGTCGGTGAAGTGCACAGGCTTGTTCAGTCCCATCTGTATAGGGCCAATGATTTCCACGTCGGCATCGAGAGCCTGCAGCATCTTGTATGACGAACGTGCGCTGGTGAGGTTGGGGAAGACGAGCGTGTTCACGTCCTTTCCGAGCAGACGCGTAAACGGATACTGTTCGTCGCGCTGTTCGCGGTCGAGAGCGAAGCCCAGCTGTATTTCACCGTCGATGGACAGGTCGGGATAAAGTTCCTGCATCTTCTCTACGGCGCGTTTCACCTTTTTCGAGCCCTCGCTGGTGTCGGAACCGAAGTTGGAGTGGCTCACCATGGCAATGCAGGGCTTTTCGTTGAAGAACCTCACAGCCGTGGCCGAGAGCTTGGCAATGTCTACCAGCACTTCCGTGTCTGGGTTGGCATTCACCAGTGTGTCGGCGATGTAGAACGTGCCACGCGGAGAGTTGATGATGTGCATCGTGCCGAAATGCTGATACTCCGGGCGTATGCCAATCACCTCCTTTGCCACCTTGATGGTGTTAGAGTACTTTGTGTAAAGACCTGTGATGAAGGCATCGGCTTCTCCTGTCTCCACCATCATCATGCCAAAGTAGTTACGCTCGAACATCTTGTCGTTGGCCTCCTGATAGGTGTAGCCGTCGCGCTGCCGCTTCTCGGTCAGAATCCGAGCATATCGTTCGCGGCGTTCCTGTTCACACGGATGTCTCAGGTTCACAATCTCAATGCCTTCAAGGTTGAGCTCGAGTTTCTTGGCAAGTTTGGCAATTACCTCGTCGTTGCCGAGCAGAATTGGATGGCAGATTCCTTCAGCCTTGGCTTGCACGGCAGCTTTCAGCATGGTGGGGTGTATGGCTTCGGCGAAGACCACGCGCTGCGGATGGGCTGCTGCCGTGGCATAGAGCTTTTGCGTGAGTTTCGTTTCCTGTCCGAGCAATACCGACAGCGAGTTCTTGTATTCATCCCAGTCGGCAATGTCCTTTCTTGCTACGCCGCTGTCGATGGCAGCCTTGGCCACAGCTGCAGACACCTCGGTGATGAGTCGTGGGTCTACGGGCTTCGGAATGAAATAGTTGCGGCCAAATGTTAGGTTGTTCACCTTGTACACATCGTTCACCACATCGGGAACAGGCTGTTTGGCCAGGTCGGCAATGGCGTGTACGGCTGCCATCTTCATATCCTCATTGATAGCGGTGGCATGCACATCGAGTGCACCGCGGAAGATATAGGGGAAGCCTATCACATTATTAATCTGGTTGGGATAGTCGGAACGTCCCGTTGCCATCAGCACGTCGTCGCGGCTGGCCATGGCATCTTCGTAGGAAATCTCTGGCACGGGGTTCGCAAGAGCAAACACGATGGGGTCTTTCGCCATGGAGCGCACCATGTCTTGCGTGAGCACGTTACCCTTGGACAACCCGACAAACACGTCGGCTCCTCGCATGGCTTCTTCCAACGTGTGCACATCGCGGCGGTCGGTCGCAAAGAAGGACTTTTGCTCTGTAAGGTTGGGCCTGTCGCTGGTGATGACACCTTTCGAGTCGAGCATCAGAATGTTCTCTTTCTGGGCGCCGAGCGCCATGTATAGCTTTGTACACGAGATGGCAGCTGCACCGGCACCGTTCACAACGATTCTTACTTTGCTGATGTCCTTGCCGTTCACTTCGAGAGCGTTCTTCAGACCGGCGGCTGAAATGATGGCGGTGCCGTGCTGGTCGTCGTGCATGACAGGAATGTCGAGCGTGCGTTTCAGCCTCTCTTCAATATAGAAACACTCAGGTGCCTTGATGTCCTCGAGGTTGATGCCGCCAAATGTAGGCGCAATCTTCTCAACGGCCTCGCAGAACTTCTCCGGGTCTTTTTCGTCCACTTCGATATCAAAGACGTCGATACCACCGTAGATCTTGAACAGCAGTCCTTTTCCTTCCATGACAGGCTTTCCGCTCATTGCCCCGATGTCTCCAAGTCCCAGCACAGCTGTGCCATTGGAAATGACCGCCACGAGGTTGCCCTTGTCGGTATAGCGGTATGCATCGTCTGGGTTTTCCTGTATCTCCAGACAAGGAAAGGCCACGCCCGGCGAATAGGCCAGACTGAGGTCTGTTTGTGTACGATAAGCCTTGGTGGGCTTCACTTCGATTTTGCCCGGCCTGCCACTTTCATGATACTGCAGGGCAGCTTCTTTCGAAATCTTTACCATAATGTGTTATTAATAAGTCTTTGAAAATACAATCTTTTTACTGTCTATGACAAGGTGGTGAAAAGTAGGGTGAAAGTCAAAAGAGCGGTTTCTTTTTGTAACCCGTACGAAGGAACCTCGCCGATTTATCGGCAAAGTTACTAAAATCATTTAAAAAACCGCTATTTTTTCAGAACATTAACGCAAAGAATGGGGTAAAAGCTAAAAATCGTTGCCTGCATGTATTTTTTTCTGAATATTTTTTCTATCTTTGCACAAGAATCACATTCATCCTTGATGATTCATCACCTCGTCTTCCTGCCTCACTCCTAAATAAGAGTGGAAGCTACAGGGGCGAAAAGAAAACAAGATTACGATGCAGAAGAACGAATCTACTACCTCACGTCCTGACTTGCGCCTGAAGATTCTTGAAAAGGCCGTGAGTCTTTTCAAGGAGAAGGGTATCAAGAGTGTCAGGATGGATGACATCGCCCAGTCGCTCGCCATCTCCAAGCGCACTCTATATGAGGAGTACGCCAATAAGGAACAGCTATTGCTGGAGGTCATCATCCGCGAGCACGAGAGGCGAAAAAAAGAACTCAATGAGTTTTCACTGAAGGCTGAGAATGTGATGCAGCTCATCGTCATGGTGCTCCGTCAGAAAATCCACGAGCTGGGTGTAGTCTCGCCGCTCTTTTATTCTGAGCTCAGCCGCTATAAGCCCGTCAAGGAATACCTCACAGCTACGTTCGAGGAGAACCGGCAGCAGTCCATGGCATTCTTCCTCAAAGGCGTGGAGAGCGGCTTTTTCAGAAAAGACGTCAGCTACGACATTTTCTCGCTCCTCACCGACGCACAGCTCAGCTACATCATGAACACACGTATGTATGAGCAGTTCCCACTGAAAGATATCTTCGAAACGTTCGTCAATGTTCAGCTGAGAGGCATCTGCACCGAAAAAGGACGGAGAATCCTTGACCGCAGCTATGCCGAGAATGGCTCGCTTTGAAGTTGCAAAGAAAAATAGAGATGCCATCGGTGCCCTTTGATATGTGGCCGGGATGGCATCTCTATTTGTGATGAATGGTTGTTGTGTTACTGCTCCATTAGGTATTTCTTGAAATCGCTGAAGTCTTTCGACATGGGAATACTCTGTTTTGTTCCCTTCATAAATTCAGCAAGACGTGCAGGGATGGGCGTGTCTATTCCCAGTATGCGGTCTACCTTTTCCTTGAACTTCGCAGGATGGGCTGTTTCGCAGAACACCCCCGTCTCTCCTTCTTGCAGAAGGTCTTCCAGTGCCTGATATCCGCAGGCGCCATGTGGGTCGAGCATATAGCCTGTCTGTCCGTAGCATTCCTGCATGGTCTTGGCAATCTGCTCGTCGCTGTAGGTGGCACCGCTGATGAGCTTCGTGATGCGGCTGTGGCTCTTTCCGTACAGTTCATAGATACGTGCGAAGTTGCTGGGGTCGCCTACGTCCATGGCATTGGCAAGCGTCTGAACAGAAGGCTTGGGCTCGTAAACGCCAGTGCGCAGGTAGTTGTAGAAAATGTCGTTGGCGTTGTTGGCGGCAATGAACCGCTTGAAGGGCAACCCCATCGCATGGCCGAACAATGCCGAGCAGATGTTGCCGAAGTTGCCGCTGGGCACGCACATCACGAGGTCGTCGGCCTTGCCGAGCTTCTTCATCTGGGCGAACGCCTGGAAATAATAGAACGACTGCGGCAGGAAACGCGCCACATTGATGCTGTTGGCAGAGGTGAGGCGCATGTGGGCATTCAGTTCATCATCCATGAAAGCATTCTTGACCAATGCCTGACAATCGTCGAACACGCCGTCCACCTCGATGGCGGTGATGTTCTGTCCCAGCGTTGTGAACTGACACTCCTGTATGGGGCTCACCTTTCCCTTGGGGTAGAGAACGTAGACATGGATGCCCTCAACGCCAAGGAAACCGTTGGCCACGGCCGAGCCTGTGTCGCCAGATGTTGCCACGAGGACATTCACTTTTTCCTCTTTGTTGAAATACTGAAGCAGGCGTGCCATGAACCTTGCGCCTACGTCCTTAAAGGCAAGCGTAGGCCCGTGGAAGAGTTCGAGACTGTATATCTGGTCGGTGACCTTGACCACTGGACAGGGGAACGACAGGGTGTCTTCCACAATCCTGCGCAGGCTGTCGGCCTCTACGTCCTCGCCAAAGAATGCGTCGGCAACAGTATAGGCAATCTGATGAAATGACAAATCTTGAATGCTATCAAAGAAAGACTGGGGGAGTGGCTTGATGCGCTCGGGCATGTAGAGACCCCTGTCTTCTGCCAGACCTTTGACCACCGCTTTTTCCAGCGATGCCAAGGGCGCTTTTTTGTTTGTGCTATAGTAATTCATATAAGTGGATGTGCTTGTTTATTCTGTTGTTGTGGGCTGTGGAGCCGTAAACGTCTGCATGAACTCTTGCAGCCTGAGCATGCCATAGGCGCCGCCAACGCAACTCACCTCGTCGTAGCGGTCCACGTCATCGGGTTTGATGCTGCGATGCCAGATGAGGAACGGCACGGGGTCGCCCACGTGAATTCTCATTTCAACGGGCGTGAAGTGGTCGGGCAGTATGGCTATGCACACTTCTTCGTCCCACTGGCTCACTTCCTCGTAGATGGTGCGGACAATGCGTTTGTCGAAATCCTCTATGGTGCGTATCTTCAGTTCCAGGTCGCCGTCGTGGCCTGCCTCATCGCTTGCTTCTACGTGTAGGAACACGAAGTCCTGTGTTTTCAAGGCGTCGATGGCAGCCTGTGCCTTTCCCTCGTAGTTGGTGTCGGAAAGTCCCGTAGCACCATCCACTTTCACAATGTCGAGCCCGGCATAATGGCCAATGCCTCTGATCAGGTCGACGGCCGAGATGACACTGCCCGATTGTACCTGCGGCCAAAGCTGCATGATGGTCTTCATTGACGGGCGGTAGCCACCGCTCCAAGGCCAGATGCTGTTGGCCTGTCGCTTGCCCTGACTGGCGCGCTCCTTGTTGTAGGGATGCTGTGGCAACAGCTGTTGTGAGCGTAAGATGAGATCGTTAATCAGGTCGGCTGTTTCCTGAGGCGTTAGCCGTCCTGTCTGTTCTGTCTCAGCATAGCCCTCTTCGGCCTTCACTAACAAAGGCTGCCAGGGCTCATTGGGATGGTCGTGGGGTGGGGCGCAGACGATGTGCTTGTTGCCTCCCTTAATGACCAGCAGATGACGGTATTGTATGCCGGTGATGAACCTGACGCGGTCGGAGCCGAGAGTGTCATTCAGATAGCCTATCAGCTTGTCGCCGTCCTCTGTCTGCAGGTTGCCGCCGTTGTGTGTGATAATGTGTCCGTCCTCCAGCGTGATGATGTTGCAGCGCAGTGCCAGATCGTCGTCGGCCATCTCGTATCCGATGCTAGCAGCCTCGAGGGGGCCACGGCCCTCATACACTTCGTTGAGGTCATAGCCCAGAATGGCAGTATTGGCCACCTCGCTGCCTGGAGGAAATCCTTCGGGCACGGTAATCAGACGGCCTGTGCGTCCTTTGCGGGCCAACAGGTCCATGTATGGAGTCTTTGCGTGCTGTAGCAGTGTCTTACCGCCTATGCGATCTACAGGTTTGTCGGCCATGCCGTCGCCTAATAATATAATGTGTTTCATGACAGTGCTTAGATATTGGCTATACTCATGATGTTTGCAAACACGCCGGCGGCGGTGACGCTGGCACCTGCACCGTATCCCTGTATGAGCATGGGGTATTCGCGGTAACGTTCTGTAGTGAGCAGCACAATGTTGTTGCTTCCCTCCAGATTGTAGAACGGATGTCCCATCTCAATTTCCTTCAGAGCCACACTGGTCTTGCCAAGTTCCATGGTTGCCACGAAGCGCCACCGCTTTCCTTCTTTTTCAAGTTGCTGGCGGCGGCTTTCAAAGTCTGCGTCGAGCTGAGGAAGCTTTTTCCAGAAGTCGTCGGCAGTTCCCTGGAAATACTCGTCGGGCACGAAAAGCCTCTTCTCCACATCCTCCTGCTCAACGCGGTAGCCTGCCTCGCGAGTGAGGATGACGAGCTTTCGCACTACGTCTTTCCCGCTCAGGTCGATGCGTGGGTCGGGTTCACTATACCCCTGCTCCTTAGCCATCTTCACCGTCTGGGAGAAGGGAACAGAAGCCGAAAGGGTGTTGAAGATGAAGTTGAGCGTTCCGCTGAGTACAGCCTCGATGCGAAGAATGCGGTCACCTGAGTTGCACAGGTCGTTGATAGTACCGATAATGGGAAGTCCTGCGCCCACATTGGTCTCAAATCTGAACTTCACGCCACGTGCCAGCGCCGTCTTCTTCAGACGTGCGTAGCTCTCGTAGTCGGAAGACGCAGCAATCTTGTTGGCTGCTATCACGCTGATGTTATGGTCGATGAAGGTCTGGTAGAGTGATGCCACTTCCTTGCTGGCAGTGCAGTCCACGAACACGCTGTTGAAGATGTTCATGCCAAGCACCTCGTCTCTGAGGCGTTCGATGTTGCTGGGCTCCGACTCCTTCAGCATAGTCTTATAGGTGTCGAGGTCGATGCCGTCGCGGTTGAAGATGGCGTTGCGTGAACTGGCGATGCCCACCACGTTCAGCTTCAGACGTCGGTTCTGCTTCAGCTCTTCATACTGGCTTCTCACCTGTTCCAGAAGCTTGCTGCCCACCGTGCCCACACCACAGACAAACAGGTTGAGCACGTTGTATTCGGACAGGAAGAATGAGTCGTGGAGCACGTTTAGCGCCTTGCGTAGGTAGCGGCCCTCAATGACAAACGAGATGTTCGTCTCCGAGGCGCCCTGAGCACAGGCAATCACGGAGATACCACTGCGTCCGAGTGTGCCGAACAGTTTTCCGGCGATACCTGGTGTGTGCTTCATGTTCTCGCCCACGATAGCGATGGTAGCAAGTCCGCTCTCTGCATGCATGGGGAACATGGCGCCGGTGTCAATCTCCTTGGCAAACTCTTCGTTGAGCACGTTGATGGCCTCCTTGGCGTCTTCGTCCCTGACACCGATACTGGTGGAGTTCTCCGACGATGCCTGCGAGACGATGAACACCGAGATGCCATTGTCTGCGAGTCGTGAGAAGATGCGGCGGTTCACACCGATAACACCTACCATGGAGAGTCCAGAGACGGTGATGAGCGATGTGCCGCTGATGCTCGATATGCCCTTGATGGGCTTGTCGTCGTTCTCTATCTTCTGCTTGATGAGCGTGCCAGGATGTTTCGGGTTGAATGTGTTCTTCACGCGAATGGGTATGTTCTTCACGCAGACAGGATAGATGGTAGGGGGATAGATGACCTTGGCGCCGAAGTTGCAGAGCTCCATGGCCTCTATGTATGAGAGTTCGTTGATGGTATAAGCTGTCTTGATGACACGTGGGTCTGCTGTCATGAATCCGTCGACGTCGGTCCATATCTCGAGCGATTCAGCATCGAGTGCCGCGGCGATGATTGCTGCCGTGTAGTCACTGCCCCCACGTCCAAGATTGGTTGTCTCGCCAGTGTCCTTGTCTCGGCTGATGAATCCCGGCACCACCGCTACCTTCCATGCGTTCCTACGTTCACCCTTGGGGTCATCGTCGGCGCCGAACGCCTGTCGAACGAGCGTGCGGGTAAGGTCGGCGTCGAGCACATGGCGTCCGTTCTTTCTCTCTGTCCGAATGAAGTCGCGGGCATTCATCCTTCGTCCGCCTTTGATAATAGTTGCCACGATGTTCGAACTGAGCCGCTCGCCGTAGCTAACGATGGCGTCGAGTGTCTTTTCGCTGAGGTCGTGAATAAGGAAGACACCGAAGAGGATGCTCTTCAACTGCTCAAACAAAGCGTCAACCTTGTTGAAGAGTTCTTCGCGTCGGCGTGTGTCAGTCACCGTAGTGTCGATCATCTGGTGGTGACGATCCACCATCTGTTCAAAGTCGCTGCGGTAAGACTCATCGCCTTGCAGGGCCTTACGTGCCGTAAGGATCAGTTTGTCGGTGACGCCACCAAGGGCACTCACCACTACTACTACTTGTTGTTCGCGCGCTTCGCGCTCCACAATTTTTTTCAAGCTCTGAATGCTTGTCACGGAACCTACCGATGTTCCGCCGAATTTTAATACTTTCATTTTGATTGATGAATCATTGTTTTCCCCGACGTGCACCCTCTTACGAATGAAGGCTATGTTGCACTGTCTGTAAAATTGATGCAAAGGTAAGGCAAAAACGGAAACTATCAAAATTTTTCGTTCAGTTTTTTGTTATGGACTTTCATGCGGAGATTCGAAAACTACCACCGGCTCGCGCTTTTTCCCACAAGAAGGCGAGGGAAGTGCCTACCGGGCAGTAGAGGGCGGTTTTGTCGGATGGCATCCGACAGGAAAGGAAAGAAGGGGGCCTCTCCGCATAAAAAAATCCCGCCGTCGATGTGACAGCGGGATTCCTTGTTTTATACGTTTGAAGTGGAGGATTTATTCTCCTTTTTCAAGCTTTGCCTTCAGTTCGGCAAGAGCGTCAATGTCGCCAAGCGTTGTGCCTGCAGCCACGTTGTTGATGGCGGGAGCCTCTTCCTTCTTGGCGGGACGCTTGCGCGGAGCCTTCTTCGTCTCTTCCTTACCTTCTTCGAAGGTGCGGCTGTGAGAGAGGATGATACGCTTGGTTTCCTTCACGAACTCGATGACCTTGAAGGACAGCTCCTCACCGAGCTGAGCCTGAGAGCCGTCTTCCTTCACCAGGTGCTTAGGCGTAGCAAAGCCTTCGCCACCTTCGTTCAGGGCAATCACGGCACCCTTGTCCATGAGCTCAGTAATCTTACCGGTGTGTACGCTTCCGGGAGTATAGAGCGTCTCGTAGGTGTCCCAAGGATTGTCCTCGAGCTGCTTGTGGCCGAGAGAAAGACGACGGTTCTCCTTGTCAATCTCGAGCACCACAACCTCGATGTCGGCACCGACCTGAGTGAACTCAGACGGATGCTTTACCTTCTTGGTCCAAGAGAGGTCGCTGATGTGGATGAGACCATCGACACCTTCCTCGAGCTCAACGAAGATACCGAAGTTGGTGAAGTTGCGTACGCGAGCGGTGTGCTTCGAACCAACGGGATACTTCGTCTCGATGCTCTCCCATGGGTCTTCCTTGAGCTGCTTGATGCCGAGCGACATCTTGCGCTCCTCGCGGTCGAGGGTGAGGATAACAGCCTCCACCTCGTCGCCGACGTGCATGAACTCCTGAGCACTGCGCAGGTGCTGGCTCCATGACATCTCGCTGACGTGGATGAGTCCCTCTACGCCCGGTGCGATTTCAACGAATGCACCGTAGTCGGCAATGACGACTACCTTACCTTTCACGTGGTCGCCCACCTTGAGGTTAGCGTCGAGAGCATCCCATGGATGCGGTGTGAGCTGCTTCAGACCGAGTGCAATGCGCTTCTTCTCGTCGTCGAAGTCGAGAATCACGACATTGATCTTCTGGTCGAGGGCCACAACCTCGTGCGGATCGCTTACGCGGCCCCACGAAAGGTCAGTGATGTGGATGAGTCCGTCAACACCACCGAGGTCAACAAACACACCGTAGCTGGTGATGTTCTTGACAGTACCCTCAAGAATCTGGCCTTTCTCAAGCTTAGAGATGATTTCCTTCTTCTGAGCTTCCAGTTCAGCCTCGATGAGAGCCTTGTGGCTGACAACGACATTGCGGAATTCCTGGTTGATTTTCACCACCTTGAACTCCATGGTCTTTCCTACGAATACGTCGTAGTCGCGGATGGGGTGAACGTCAATCTGGCTGCCGGGCAGGAATGCCTCGATGCCAAATACGTCTACAATCATACCGCCCTTCGTGCGGCACTTGATGTAACCCTGGATAACCTCCTCGTTGTCCAGAGCGTTGTTGACGCGCTCCCAGCTCTTGCTCAGACGAGCCTTCTTGTGAGAGAGGAGCAGCTGACCTTTGCGGTCTTCCTGGTTCTCAACGTAAACTTCCACGACGTCGCCAACCTTCAGGTCGGGGTTGTAGCGGAACTCGCTGGCGGGGATGATGCCGTCGCTCTTGTAGCCGATGTTTACGATGACTTCTTTTTTGTCGATGCTGATAACAGTACCGTCGACCACCTGATGTTCGCTTACTTTGTTCAGCGTTTCGTCGTAGGCCTTAGTCAGTTCTTCACGGCTGGTTCCTACGGCTGAGCCATTCTCAAATTCTTCCCAGTTGAAGTCCTGTAACGGCTCTACATTTTTAAAGTTAGACATAAATAATTAATAAAAAATTGTAAATAATAAAGTTAGACTTTATGTGAATACATTGCTTATATATGCGCGTGCGCACAAAAAGCGGCTGCAAAGGTAAACAAAATTCCTCACATCTGCATGCTGGCTTTCTTTTACAACCAAAGAATTATACTTTTTTATAAGTTTAAAAAGACTATTTAACAGTCAGTGTCTTGCCGATGCTTTGTTTCTAACCAAGAGAAGAGCGAAAAGGAAAGTCCGATTTAGTCCGTGCTAGTCCGTGGTAAAAAAAATGCCAAATAAACTACGTTTTGTTGGCAAATAAACTGCTTTTTTCTGCCGTCTTTTTTTATCTTTGTCGGCTTTTATCTTGTCGCGGACCAACACGGACAGACTCGGGTTTCTCTTTTGCGCTGAATGATTTCTTCTTGGCTGATGCAGCTCTCGGCATAGACACGATGATTGACCGAGCCCCCAGGGGTTACGAGAAAAGCCCTGTGGTGGTGTCACAGGGCTCGAAAAGCATTGTTAGCTTTTTCTTTCTTCTTGAAGATCAATAGTCATCGTCGTCGGCCACTTCGGCAGCCTCGAGGTCGAGGTCTTCAGGATTCTCGTCGATGGTAGTGCGATAGCTCTCTTCGGTCAGCTTGTCTTCGTCGTAGTCATCGTCCTCATCGACGTCGTTGTAGTGGTCTTCGATTTCAACGTCCTCGTCTTCGTAGTCCTTGTCGACTTCTTCTTCGTCATCGATTCCCAGCTTCATTCTGGGTCTTTCCACTATGGGCTTCACTTTTGCGAAGATGGCTTCCACCCACAGTCCTTTCTCTATCTCGAGCACTTCGAAGCCGTCGGCAACCTTCTTCTCATACATGCCACCGGGATTGTGCAGGCGGTCTTTGGGCAGTGTGGTGGTGCTGATGTCGAACCCACTCTGGATGATGTCCTGGATGCTCTGCGAGAGACTGTCCCATCCTCCGCCGAAATTGCGGTCGATGACTTCCATTAGCTTGGCAGCTGAAATGTGGCGGATGTTCTCGTAGGTGAGGTCGGTGACACGTGTGATGGGGTGTTTCTTCACGGCCCATTTCTTCTTTGTGTTCTCATCGACGCGCACCTGTCCGACCTTGAAGCCACGTGCCTCGTACTTCTTGATAACCTCGGGCTTGTCGACTTTCACTTCTTCGATGTCGAAAGCTGAGCGCAGTATCTCTGCGTAGTGGCGCATGTTTTCCTTCAATTCGGCGTCTTTCTCGGCCGCTTCCCACAGGCGGAACACGTCGTTCTCCTGTATGTCCCAGACATTGCTCTTGTTCAGGCTCTTCAGGTTTACTGCTTTCTTGTTCGTTTCTTTCATCTTTCTATTGTTGTTTTTTGGTTTCTCTTCTTAAGTATTGTTGAATTCAAATGATTTCAAACTCATCTCTGTCATTGAGCACGGGGAATTTGCTTCTGAAACTGCTCAGCTGTTCCATGTTGATGTCGCAGGCCACCACAGCATTGTCTGTGGAACCGGCGTCGGCAATTATTTTACCCCTAGCGTCTATCACCATGCTTTTTCCGCCATAGTGGCAGGCGGTGTCGTCGCCCGTCCTGTTGCATCCGGCCACAAAGCATTGGTTCTCGATGGCGCGGGCCTTCAGGAGTGTTTCCCATACATGCTGCCGGCTTTCGGGCCAGTTGGCAACGCAGAGCAGCACGTCGTAGGCGCTGGTGTTTCTCAGCCACACGGGAAAGCGCAGGTCGTAGCAGGTGGAGAGCATGAAACGCACACCTCTGAAGGGTACAACACAAGGCCGTGTGCCACAACTATAGGCTTTGTCTTCGCCTCCCATCCTGAACAGATGGCGCTTGTCATAGAACGCGCTTTTCCCGTCGGGCTGCACAAAGTAGTGTCGGTTGACCATCTTGCCTTCTTCGTTCCTGACGGCCAGGCTTCCACAGACGGCAGCATTGCGGTTTCGAGACTGTTCCTTCATCCAGGCGAGCGCCGTGCTCTGGTCGTGGGTCGCCGACGAAAGCCTTCGTGCCTCTTCTACATCGGTGACGAACCCCGTAGACCACATTTCGGGAAGCACATAGAGGTCAGTGTTGCCTGCCTTGTCCATCATGGCGGCCGCAGCCATCATGTTCGACGCTTCGTCCATCCACGAGATGTTTGTCTGCAAAAGCGCTATTCTCATTATTTATAATATTTATCTTGCTCTATTTGGGTTCGTATGATGGTGCGGAATGTGATTCCGTGGGCAAAATTAACACATTTAATCTGATTTGCAAGCATTTCTCTGTTTTTTTTTCCATCATGCGGACTTTTTTTCTTTTTCGTTTTCATTATTCAGATTTTATTGTCTATCTTTGTGCACCAAAAGAAAGAAGAGACATGCCACAACCATTAGCTGAAAGAATGAGACCTCGGACGCTCGACGAATACATCGGCCAGCGTCACCTCGTCGGTCCCGGTGCGGTGCTGCGTCGAATGATTGAGTCAGGACACATAGCCTCGTTTATCCTATGGGGGCCTCCCGGTGTAGGTAAGACGACGTTGGCGCAGATTATCGCCAACAAGCTGGAATGTCCGTTCTACACGCTGAGTGCAGTGACAAGTGGCGTGAAAGACGTGCGCGACGTCATTGAGAAGGCCCGCAACGGTCGTTTCTTCAACAGTGCCAACCCCATTCTCTTCATCGACGAGATACATCGGTTCAGCAAGAGTCAGCAGGATTCTCTGCTTGGTGCCGTGGAGAAGGGCATCATTACGCTCATCGGTGCCACCACTGAAAATCCATCGTTTGAGGTCATTAGACCACTGCTCAGCCGTTGTCAACTCTATGTTCTGAAGTCATTGGATTCCAATGACTTGCTTCAATTGCTTGAACGAGCTGTTCATGAAGATACGGAACTAAGCAAGCGAAACATACGCCTCGAAGAAACGAGCGCTATTCTTCGTTATAGTGGCGGCGACGCGCGTAAGCTGCTGAACATCTTGGAACTCGTGGTGGAGGCTGATGATTCTGATGAGGTGGTCATCAACAATGAGGTAGTGGAAGAGCGACTGCAGCAGAACCCGCTGGCCTACGACAAGGACGGCGAGATGCACTACGACATCATCTCTGCGTTTATCAAGAGCATACGCGGTTCCGATCCCGATGCCGCTCTCTACTGGATGGCCCGTATGATAGAAGGTGGCGAAGACCCGTTGTTCATTGCCCGCCGTCTGGTCATCAGTGCGGCAGAGGACATAGGGCTGGCCAATCCCAATGCGCTGTTGTTGGCTAACGCTGCTTTCGACGCTGCCCAGAAGACGGGATGGCCCGAGGCACGCATACCTTTGGCAGAGTGTGCCGTCTATCTGGCTGCCAGTCCCAAGAGCAATTCTGCCTATATGGGCATCGCCAACGCGCTGGAAACGGTTAAGAAAACGGGTAATCTGCCTGTGCCGCTCCACCTGCGCAATGCTCCCACACAGCTGATGGCGCAACTCGGCTATGCTGACGGATATAAGTATGCGCACGACTATCCCGGCAACTTTGTTGAACAGCAGTTCCTGCCCGACGACATCACGCAGGCCAGGTTCTGGCACGCTCAACATACGCCATCGGAAGAGAAACTTTACCAGCAGATGGTGAGATGCTGGGGTGAGAGGTATAAAGACCAGTAACACCCCGACCCCTAAGGGGACGAGGAAGTGCTTCTGTGGATAGAATAGTCAAATCGAAAATATACCGTCAATCGTAAATCGTCAAATAGTAAATTTATTCGGTGGATACAATACAGTTGATTATAGAATTCGTCGGAACGTTGGCCTTTGCCATCTCCGGCATCCGACTTGCTGCGGCCAAGCAGTTCGACTGGTTTGGAGGCTATGTGGTGGGACTGTCTACTGCCATCGGTGGCGGAACACTGCGTGACATGATGCTTGGGCTCACGCCGTTCTGGATGACAAACCCTATATATATATTATGTACGGGCGTGGCACTCATCATTGTCATTATCTTCAAAAAACACCTTGTGAGGCTTAACAACACCTGGTTCATCTTCGACACTCTCGGTCTCGGCCTGTTCACTGTTGCCGGCATTCAGAAGGCGCTCATCTGCGGACAACCTTTCTGGGTGGCCATCATCATGGGGTGTATTACTGGTGCCGCGGGCGGTGTGATGCGCGACGTGCTCATCAACGAGGTACCGCTCATCTTCAGAAAAGAAATCTATGCCATGGCCTGCATAGCGGGAGGAATTGTCTTCCATGTATGCACTTCGCTCTTCGACCTTAGGTATGAGTTCACCGCCATCATGGCCTTCCTTACCGTCGTCATCGTCAGGATACTCGCCGTGAAATACCACATCACCTTGCCCCATTTGAAGAATATCGAGTGAAACAGGCAGAATTTATCATCAAAACGCAGACAAACGCGATGTTTTGTTATGAAAATTCTAATTTTTCTTTCAAATTGTTTGTCTGTTTGCGTTTTTATTGATACCTTTGCAGTCGAAATAAGGTAAAAAGAATAAAGCATGAGAAACCTCAGCCTATATATTGCCACTCTGATTATTCGACTGCATGGCGCAGGCGGAAGTGAAAAGGCGTATATATAACTAAGGTGCTTGCATGCATCGTCAAACAGAATACAAAACCTTTCCACTTCCGGGTGTGAAAGGTTTTTCTGTTTTATTGATGCATGAAAAGGAATAAATGAACAACAAATATAAAAGACAAGAAAAATGAATGACAGATTGTTTATTTTCGACACGACACTTCGCGACGGCGAACAGGTTCCAGGCTGTCAGCTGAATACGGTGGAGAAAATTCAGGTAGCAAAACAACTCGAGATGTTGGGCGTAGACGTTATTGAGGCGGGTTTCCCCATCAGCAGTCCTGGCGACTACAACTCAGTGATTGAAATCTCGAAGGCCGTTACATGGCCCACCATCTGCGCACTGACACGAGCGGTTGAGAAAGACATCGACGTGGCTGCCGAGTCGTTGCAGTATGCCAAGCGCAAGCGCATACACACAGGTATCGGCACCAGCGACATGCACATCAAGTATAAGTTCGGCTCTACGCGTGAGGAAATCATCGAAAGGGCAGTGGCAGCCGTAAAATATGCCAAGAAACATGTGGAAGACGTGGAGTTCTATGCCGAAGATGCCGGACGCACCGACAACGAATACCTGGCCCGTGTGATAGAGGCTGTCATTAAGGCAGGTGCCACGGTGGTCAACATTCCCGACACGACGGGCTACTGTCTGCCAGAGGAATACGGTGCAAAGATCAAGTATCTGATGGAACATGTAGACGGCATTGACAAAGCCATTATCTCCACACATTGCCACAACGACCTGGGCATGGCAACAGCCAATACGCTAACGGGCGTCATCAACGGAGCACGACAGGTGGAAGTAACCATCAACGGCATTGGCGAGCGTGCTGGCAACACTTCTCTCGAAGAGATTGCCATGATCATGAAATGCCACCGCGGTCTCAACATTGACACGAACATCAATACGTCAAAGATATATTCAACGAGCCGCATGGTGTCGGGATTGATGAACATGCCCGTTCAGCCCAACAAAGCCATCGTGGGTCGAAATGCCTTTGCACATAGCAGCGGAATCCATCAAGACGGTGTGCTGAAGAACGTTCAGACCTATGAAATCATCAATCCCAAAGACATCGGGCTCGACGACAATTCCATCGTGCTGACAGCGCGTTCGGGACGTGCAGCCCTGAAATACAGACTCGAAGTGCTCGGTGTGAAAATGGACGATGAGAAGAAACTCGACAAGGTGTATCAGAAATTCCTTGCAATGGCCGATCGCAAGAAAGAAGTGCACGACGAGGACATCCTGACACTGGCGGGTGCCGACCAGTCAGAGAGCCATGCCGTGAAGCTCGACTTCCTGCAGGTGACGACAGGCATGGGCGTGAGAAGCGTCGCCAGCATCGGACTCGACATCAGCGGGCAGAAATTTGAGGCTGCCGCTACCGGCAATGGTCCTGTTGACGCCGCCATCAAGGCACTGAAGAAAATCATACTGAAGCAAATGACACTGAAGGAATTCACCATTCAGGCCATTTCCAAAGGCTCTGACGACATGGGAAAGGTGCACATGCAGGTGGAATACGACGGAGGGCTCTATTATGGATTCGGTGCGAACACCGACATTGTGACGGCCAGCGTGGAAGCCTACATCGACTGTATCAACAAGTTCAAATAGCAAAACATACTACAGATGAATAACAACAGTTCTACCAGCAATGGAGTGGGGAAGACCCTCTTCGACAAGATATGGGACAGGCATGTCGTGCAGAAAGTAAACGATGGTCCCACGCAGCTGTATATCGACCGATTATACTGTCATGAGGTGACAAGTCCGCAGGCCTTTGACGGAATGCGTGACAGAGGCCTTCGGTGTTTCCGTCCTCAGCAGATATTCTGCATGCCAGACCACAATACCCCGACTCACGATCAGGACAAGCCTATCGAAGACCCCGTGTCGAAAAACCAGGTGGATGCTCTCAGCAGGAACGCCAAAGACTTCGGCCTCACGCATTTCGGAATGATGCACCCTTCGAACGGTATCATTCACGTGGTAGGCCCCGAGAAAGGATTGTCGCTGCCAGGCATGACCATCGTATGTGGCGACTCACATACCAGCACGCATGGTGCCATGGGAGCCGTGGCCTTTGGCATCGGCACCTCTGAAGTGGAAATGGTTCTGGCCTCACAATGTATCTTACAACAGAAGCCAAAGTCGATGCGCATCAGCATCAACGGGAAACTTGGCAAGGGAGTCACGGCAAAGGACATGGCGCTCTTCCTGATGGCCAGACTGACAACAAGCGGTGCCACCGGCTATTTCGTGGAATATGCCGGAGAAGCCGTCAGGGCGCTAAGCATGGAAGGACGACTGACACTTTGCAACCTCAGTATCGAGATGGGGGCACGAGGCGGGTTTATTGCTCCCGACGAGACAACCTTTGCCTACATCAAGGGCCGCGAATATGCTCCGAAGGGTGAGGCATGGGAGAAAGCACTAGCTTACTGGAAGACGCTACGGTCTGATGATGATGCCGTATTTGACAAGGAGCTGTCATTCGATGCAGCAGACATTCAGCCTCGTATCACTTACGGCACCAACCCCGGCATGGGTATCAGCATCGGTGAATGTATTCCTGAGACCAGCGAAATAGCAGAGAAAGGCCGTGCTGGCTTTGAGAAATCAATCCGCTACATGGGTTTCTCACCTGGCGAGTGCCTGCTTGGCCACGCGATTGACTATGTGTTTCTCGGTGCCTGTACGAATGGTCGTATAGAGGATTTCCGAATGTTTGCCTCCATTGTGAAAGGCAGGAAGAAAGCCGAGAATGTGGTTGCCTGGCTCGTGCCTGGCTCATGGGCCGTTGACAGACAGTTGCGCGAAGAAGGCATCGACAAGGTGCTGGCCGACGCTGGTTTTGAAATCCGTCAGCCAGGTTGTTCGGCCTGTCTTGCCATGAACGACGACAAGGTGCCTGCCGGCAAGTATTGCGTGTCGACAAGCAACCGCAATTTCGAAGGACGACAAGGCCCTGGTGCACGCACCATTCTGGCATCGCCGTTGGTGGCCGCGGCTGCTGCCGTGACAGGCCGTATTACTGATCCAAGAGAACTGATGGACGATTGAAAAAGAGGAAGGAGAAAAAAAGATGAAACAGAAATTCAACATCATCACAAGCACATGCGTACCGCTTCAGCTTGAAAACGTAGACACTGACCAGATTATACCCGCACGCTTCCTGAAGGCGACCACGCGCGACGAGAAGTTCTTTGGCGACAACTTGTTCCGTGACTGGCGCTTCCGTCCCGATGGCAGTGTCAACGAGGATTTCGTCCTCAACAATCCTACCTATCACGGATGTATTCTCGTGGCCGGAA
Source organism: Prevotella sp. (assembly GCA_017509155.1). Lineage (GTDB taxonomy): Bacteria > Bacteroidota > Bacteroidia > Bacteroidales > Bacteroidaceae > Prevotella. The sequence goes on along the minus strand of JAFWQE010000163.1, from coordinate 14,362 downwards.
AGAACTTTGGAAGCGGGTCCTCGCGCGAACATGCTGCATGGGCCATTGCCGGCTATGGCTTCCGCGTTGTCATCAGCAGTTTCTTTGCTGACATTCATAAGAACAACGAACTCAACAACTTCGTGTTGCCCGTTGTCGTCAGTGAGGAGTTCCTGGCAGAACTCTTCGAGAGCATCGCCAACGACCCAGCCACAGAAGTGGAGGTGAACCTTCCGGCGCAAACGGTCACCAACCTTGCAACAGGAAGACAGGAGCACTTCGACATCAACGGCTACAAGAAACACTGTCTGATGAACGGCCTCGACGACATTGACTTCCTCATTGAGAACAAGTCTATGATTGAAGAGTGGGAAAAGGAAAACGAAGCGTTGAGGTTCAAGTGTTAAGTGCACATAAAAACAATGAAGAATACAGCTCATTGTAGTTGAATGACAGATTAAAAACGACAAAATGGAAGACAACGAACAGACAGGTTACTACCGCCATATTCAGCCTTTTGTAGAGATCATGGACTGTACGCTGCGCGACGGCGAGCAGACTTCGGGCGTCAGTTTTCTGCCTCATGAGAAACTGATGATTTCCCGCATGCTTCTCCACGACCTCAATGTAGACCGCATAGAAGTGGCATCGGCGAGAATCAGCGAAGGCGAGCAGGATGCAGTCAGCATGATCTGCCGCTACGCCAGCAAGAACGACATGCTCCATAAGGTTGAAGTGCTGGGGTTCGTCGATGGTGGAAAGTCGGTAGACTGGATTGCCGGTTGTGGCGGTAGGGTCATCAACCTTCTTGCCAAGGGAAGTCTTAAGCACTGTACCGAGCAGCTTGGCAAGACGCCCGAGCAGCACATCGACGACATCTGCAAGACGGTGGAATACGCTCAGCAGAAAGGACTGACGGTCAACTTGTATCTTGAAGACTGGAGCAACGGCATGAAAGACTCGCCCGACTATGTCTACAACATGCTACGAAAGCTCACGACCACCAGCATTCGTCGTTTCATGCTGCCCGATACCCTCGGCGTGCTCAACCCCTTGCAGGTTGTTGAGTTCATGAGGAAGATGCACAAACGCTTTCCCGACACACATTTCGACTTTCACGCCCACAACGACTATGATCTGGCAGTGAGTAACTCACTGGCTGCCGTGCTAAGTGGCTGCCGTGGCCTTCACGTTACGGTCAACGGGCTGGGGGAGCGGTGTGGCAACGCACCTCTCTCGAGCGTGCAGGTTATCCTTAAGGACCAGTTCCAGGCAAAGACCAGCATTCGTGAGGACAAACTCAACGATATCAGCCGGTTGGTGGCTGGCTACAGTGGCATTGCCGTGGCTCCTAACCAGCCGGTCATTGGTGAGAATGTGTTTACGCAGGTGGCGGGTGTTCATGCGGACGGCGACAACAAGGCTGGGCTATACTGTAACCCGCTCGTGCCAGAGCGTTTCGGTAGAAAGCGCGAATATGCCTTGGGCAAGAACAGCGGAAAAGCCAGCATCTTGAAGAACCTTGAACAGCTGGGCCTCGACCTCACACCAGAGCAGACACAGAAGGTGACTCGCAGAATCACCGAACTGGGCGACCGCAAGGAGATTGTCACACAGGAAGACCTGCCCTATATCGTCAGCGATGTACTGAAGCACGATGTGCCCAATGAGCGCGTCAAGCTCATCAACTACGTGGTGTCAACGGCCTATGGACTAAAGCCTGGAGCGAACGTCAAAGTGGAGATTAACGGTCAGCAATACGAGGCGAGCGCCACCGGCGACGGACAATACGACGCCTTCGTCAAGGCTTTGCGCTACATCTACAAGAAGTATCTCAACCGCACGTTCCCCATATTGGACAACTATGCCGTCAGCATTCCTCCCGGCGGTCGCACTGATGCCCTTGTGCAGACGGTCATCTCATGGAACAATAATGGCAACCTGATACGTACACGCGGTCTCGATGCTGACCAGACGGAAGCCGCCATCAAGGCCACCTTCAAGATGCTTAACATCGTGGAGAATGAACAGAATGGATGAATAGTTACTGTTCCGACAAAAAGTCTTAATTCTTTATAAAAAAGACCTTTATCGTTCAGTATTCTTCATCCATCATCCGAAAATTGCGTACATTTGCCCCATGTTTAATCATAAAGTAACAAATCATTTCTAACAATTCCCCCTACACTTCCCCTTTGCAGGCGTGTGGGCTTTCACATTTTCAAATTATGACTCTCAACATAGCCATCCTCCCCGGCGACGGAATAGGTCCTGAAATCATGGAACAGGGCATCAACGTCATGAACGCCATCGCCAAGAAATTCAACCATCAGTTTGTCTACCACCACGCCATCTGTGGCGCACATGCCATTGACGAAGTGGGCGACCCGTTTCCCGAAGACACCTTCCGCACCTGCATGGATGCCGATGCCGTGCTCTTCGCCGCTGTAGGCGACCTTCGCTACGACAATGACCCTACGGCGAAAGTGAGACCCGAGCAAGGGCTGCTGGCCATGCGAAAGAAACTCGGTCTTTTTGCCAACATCCGTCCTGTTGCCACCTTCGACTGCCTTGTTCACAAGAGCCCGCTCAAAGATGAGCTGGTCCGTGGAGCCGACTTCATTGTCATACGTGAGCTCACGGGCGGGATGTATTTCGGTGAAAAATACCAAGACAACGACCGTGCCTACGACACAGACATCTACACGCGTCCTGAGATTGAGCGCATTCTGCGTGTGGCCTTCGATACCGCCATGCAACGCCGCCGCCATCTCACCGTGGTAGACAAGGCCAATGTGCTGGCATCCAGCCGGTTGTGGCGACAGATTGCCAAAGAGATGGAACCTCAATGGCCCGATGTCACCACCGACTATATGTTTATCGACAATGCCTCCATGCGCGTGCTTACGGAACCCCGTTTCTTCGACGTTATTGTCACCGAGAACACCTTCGGAGACATTCTCACCGACGAGACCTCATGCATCACAGGCTCCATGGGCCTGCAACCCTCTGCTTCACTCGGACTTCACACACCACTCTTTGAGCCCGTACATGGTTCATGGCCACAAGCCGCAGGTCAGAACATCGCCAATCCCCTGGCGCAAATCCTTTCTGCCGCCATGCTGCTCGAGCATTTCCACCTCAACGACGAGGCGCAACTCATACGCCAAGCTGTCGACGCCAGTCTTGCCGCCAACGTGAGAACGCCCGACATTCAGGCCGACAATGCCCCGCACTATGGCACACGCGAAGTAGGGGAGTGGATTGTGAATTACATCAACCAGGAAAGCTAAGAGAATCCTCTTCGCTCTTATGTGTCGTAAATATGGCTTTTCACTCATTACATAACACTTTTAATCCCTCAACATCCCTTTCGGGTGGTTGGGGGGCTTTCACTTGTCTTTTTAGAAGACTCTTCCTTCTTTCACTCCTCACTTGCCACTTCTCTCTTGTCTCTTCACAGACGTCACTTCGCGACAGCCTGTCCATTCTAAGTGCCCAGCTCGACCAGCGTCCCGATGATGTGGAGCTACGCCTGCGTAAGGCAGCCATCAATATGCAGCTATCACAATTCGACTACGCCCGCCACGAATACGACATCATTCTCAATAGCCACCCCAACAACCTTGCGGCTCTTTTCTATCGCGCCTATGCCAACGAACGTACACGCCGACACGCCTATGCTCGTCAGGACTATCAGCGATTGCTTGCCATCGTCCCTGCCCACTTTGAGGCACGTCTCGGCCTTGCCCTTCTTTGTCAGCAGGACAAGCGCTACACTGAGGCCATGGACCACCTGAACATGCTCTGCCAACAACACCCCGACAGTGCCATCGCCTTTGCCGCAAGAGCAGGAGCCGAAGCCGATAGAGGATATATTGAACTTGCCATTCACGACTATAGTAAGGCCATCCAGCTTCAGCCAGAAAACACCGACTACCTGCTTTCCCGCGCCGATCTCTACATACGTCAGCGCGACTACCAGCATGCACGTTCCGACCTACAACAGCTCACACACCTCGGTATACCACGACCCGCGCTTGAAGATTTCTACAAGCGACTGAAGAAATGAATCAAGCTCCTTGTGCAAAAATATACGCCGTTAATCTTTTGTTTTTCCGACGTTTTTTTCTAACTTTGCAAGCAGAATGAAGAAGTATATCTATAACGAGTCACAGGCCGAATGGGAGAAGTTGATGGTGGAGGAAGAAAAGCCTCTGCTCGATTTTCTTCTGGAGAAACTGAAGGGACAGAGCCGCACCAAGATAAAGGCGACCCTTCAAGGCCGGGGCATCAAGGTGGGCAAGCGCATAGAGACGCAGTTCGACTTCAAGCTTGAGCCGGGAATGGTGGTCTATGTCAGCAAGACCAAGCGCAACCAAGAAGTGCTGACGAGCAGGTATATGAAGATTGTCTACGAAGATGCCCACCTTGTGGTGATAGAAAAGCAGGTGGGCATTCTCTCGATGGCAGCCGGGCACCGTTCGTTGAACGTGAAAACGGTGCTTGATGAGTATTTCAGACGATCCAAACAAAGGTGTCAGGCACATGTGGTGCATCGCCTCGACAGAGACACGAGTGGACTGATGATCTATGCCAAGGACAAGCAGACGGAACAACTGCTGGAGCATGCGTGGAAAGACTATGTCTATGACCGTCGCTACATAGCTGTTCTCTCTGGAGCGATGGAGCAGCAAGAGGGCACCGTGGCCAATTGGCTGAAAGACAACAAGGCCTATTTCACCTTCTCATCGCCTGTGGACAATGGTGGCAAATATGCGGTGACGCATTTCTATGTTGTTGACCGAACACCCGAGTATTCGCTTGTGGAGTTTAAGCTCGACACTGGAAGGAAGAACCAGATTCGTGTCCATGCGGGCGACCTGGGTCATCCGGTATGTGGCGACATGAAATACGGGAATGGTGACGACCCTTGCGGCCGCCTTGCCCTCCATGCGTTCCTGCTCTGCTTTGAACACCCGGTAACGCATCAGCGGATGGAGTTTGAAAGTCCTATTCCTCAGAGTTTTAAGATGATCTTTGAACAGAACAAAAAGAAGAAGCAAAAATGAACGATTATCTAGTATATATCATCGCACTGATAGCACTCGTAGTGGTGATTGTCGTCGTGAAGAAAGTGACGAGCTGTCTGGTGAAAAGCATTGTAACACTGGCTTTCCTCGCCATTCTGGCTTACATCTACTACTATTATCTGCGATAGTCGATAGCCGTCAAATACGACCCGACAAACAAAAAAGGGTAGGGGAGACCTCGCGTGAAGGTCGTGCTCCTACCCTTATCGTGTGGTAATGGTTGCGGAAGTATTATCTCGACATATCGAATCCAAGACGAATGCCGTCGTAGCTTCCTGCCACCTCCGAGATGACGGCAAGTGTCTGGTTTCCACTGGCTGCTCCGATGATCTGGACGGCCTGAAGAAGCTTCTTCGACTCAAAAGTGAGGCTCATGCCACAGCTCGTGCGAGTCAGATAAGCAGGCGTGGAAAACAACAAGGTCTTCAGCTGTATGGTGCCTGATGAAGGGTCATAGGTGTAGGTGCCAGAAAGGCTCTTGCCCAGCAGCTTACCCTGGAAGCTACCATCCTGGGCGAAGGCGAACATGGTGTTTGACGACGAAACGCCAACCGACTGATAGGTGGGCAGAAGCTTTTGCTTGACGGTGCCAGATACCACTTGTCCACCAGCCTTGGCAAGGGCATTCTCAGAGGTGAAGGCCACACCAGGCTCAACATATCTCCATGTGCCAATAATGTCGTTGGCAGAGAGTTTGTTAAGACCAATCACATCGAGCAGCACATTGGTGATGGTGCTACCACTAGTTGCTGAACCCAGAACGGCTCCGAGAATGTTGCCGAGCGTGTTGTCCTGTGTTCCGGTTCCTAAACCAGCGCAGCTCGTCAGCGCAAATGCGACGGAGGCTGCCAATAACTTGATTTTCTTCATGTTGTTATACGTTTTTAAATGAATGTTCAATTGTGTAAACTCTTTTTATAAGACGAAAAACTGATGCAAAGGTAATGGAAACGTAACAAAAGTTAGCTTTTTTTCAACAAAAAACAACTTATCCTCTATGAATTGCCCTTAGTTTCTTCTTCGTAGATGCGATTGAAATGGGTTCTCAGAAGCGAAGGCTGACTGATGATTGTCCGTATCTCGTTCAGCTTCTCGGCGTTCGGAGAATTAGGAATCCACAGGCGAATGTATCCATGCTCGGAGTATTTTTCCTTCATGTGTTGCGCGAATCGTTCCCATTGCTGCTCTTTGTCGTATTGCGGATAGTTGGAGAGTCCAAACTGAACGGCACGACGAAACACATTGTCGGGATTCAGGTCGCGGTCGGCTTCGGCCACAATCTTTCCGTAGACAGACCGTGGAGAATGACTGGCAGAGGCACGATGGTCTTCCACGGCTTCCTTCATGATGCGTATTTGCTCGGGCGAGAACCAACGCTTCAGTCTTGCATCGGTGGAGAGAATCTTGCCACTCGTGACATGGTGTATGGCACGTGGTCCCTCAAGGCCGAGGTCGTGGTAAGCCGCAATGGCGTATGCCATGTTTGGGTCGGCACCCATTCGTCGTGCAATAGCGAGAGAGCGACGTATCACGCCAGTCACATGGGCAAGAGAGTGGGCACGGTCGAATTCGTTGTATCTGGGAAGGATGTTCTTCTCAACGAACTCCATCAAATCAAGGCTCACATTGTTTTCAATCATGAGAAAAGAACTTTTGCATAAATTTTATTTGCAAATGTACGACTTATTTGTTACTTTTGCAAGCAATTTCAGTGAAAAACAATGAAAGAAGACGATATACAGACTGGTTCGATGAAGGCATGGGTGCTTGCGGCAAGGCCAAAGACGCTGAGCGGTGCGGCCGTGCCCGTGATGATAGGCCTTTCACTTGCATGGCATCAGATGCCGACCGGGCTCTCCAGTTATCTGTCGACTCATGTCGTCGTTTCCGTGCTCTGCCTGTTGTTTGCGTTTATCATGCAGATAGACGCGAACTTCATCAACGACTATTTTGACTTCATGAAAGGCAACGACGATGAGACTCGCCTGGGACCGAAACGTGCCTGCGCCATGGGATGGATTCATGCTGCCCAGATGAGAAAGGCCATCCTCATCACGACCATCCTTGCGTGTGTGGTGGGGCTTCCGCTGGTGTACTATGGTGGAATAGAGATGGTGGTTGTCGGTCTGGTATGCGTGGTGTTTTGCTTCCTCTACACGACCCACCTGAGCTATCTTGGTTTAGGTGACGTGCTGGTACTGGTGTTCTTCGGCATTATTCCGGTGTGTATACCTTATTATATAATAAGAGGAAATGTCACTCTCACGGTGGTGATGGCATCTGTGGCATGTGGACTTGTCATCGACACATTGCTGATGATCAACAACTACCGGGACATTGAGAACGACATCAGGGCAGAAAAGCGCACGCTGGCCGTGAGGGTAGGGAAGAGGAATAGCCGATACATCTACCTTTTGCTTGGCATGGCGGCATGTGCCATAGGAGCCTTCTACCTCAGAGAGCGATGGGTGTGGCCTTTCGTGTTGCCGTTGGCTTATCTATTGTTTCATGTTCAAACCTACAGAAACATGGTCAGGATTGACCACGGGCGAGAACTCAATAAGATTCTTGGCGAAACGGCACGCAATATGTTCATCTATGGTCTGCTTGTCAGCATAGGTGTGATAATATCCTGAAAATCAATTAAATAAACAATAAAATGAGAACAAGAACAGCAGAGTGGTTTGAAACGAAAATCAAGTATGAAAAGACCATGGAAGATGGTCAGCAGAAGAAGGTGACCGAGGCATACGTGGTGGATGCGCTGAGCTTTACGGAGGCCGAGCGTAGAATCACCGAGGAGATGTCGTCATATATCAGTGGCGAGTTTGATGTAGCCGACCTGAAAAAGGCTTCCTACAAGGAAATCTTCTTCAGCGATGCCGACTCGGCCGACAGATGGTATAAAACGAAGCTTCAGTTCATTACCATTGACGAGAAGACGGAAAAGGAGAAGCGCTCCAATGTGTACTATCTTGTTCAGGCAGCCACTTTGCCCGAGGCTGTGAGCAACATCAACGAGGTGATGTCGGGTACGATGATTGACTATGTGATTGCATCGATAGCCGAAACACAATTGATGGACGTGTTCGAGTACCAGATGAAAAAGAAAGAAGAGCGCGACGACAGGCCTGAGTATGAGGAAGCTGTTACTGAGGAATAGACGTTCTTAATCATATTTAATATATGTACGACGTAAAGGGGAATATCAGACAAGTATTGGGCGATTTGCCAAAAGACGTCCAGTTAGTGGCCATCAGCAAATACCATCCCAAGGAGTTCATCATGGAGGCATACGATGAAGGACAAAGGGTGTTTGGCGAGAGTCACGAGCAGGAACTGCGTGAGAAGCACGCATCCTTGCCCGACGACATTGAATGGCACTTTATCGGACATTTGCAGACCAATAAGGTGAAATACATCGCACCGTACATCTCGATGATTGATGCGGTGGATTCGTTGAAACTCTTACGGGAAATCGACAAGCAAGCGAAGAAGAACAACAGGACGATACGTGTGTTGCTTGAGCTGCATATAGCAGAAGAAGAAACCAAATACGGATTGACGCTGGAAGCTTGTAGGCAACTGCTTGAAGACGGTGAATGGCGATTGCTCAAGAACGTTGAGATTTGCGGTCTGATGATGATGGCCTCAAACGTGGATGATGAATCGCAGATCAGGAACGAGATGATGATGGCATCAGATTTCTTCGATGAAATCAAGGAAAAATACTTCTCCGAATCAGATTGTTTCCGTGAGCGTTCCTGGGGCATGAGCCATGATTACAAGATTGCCATTGAATGCCATTCCACGATGGTACGCATCGGGACGACAATTTTTGGACCGCGCGTCTATTAGATTTTCCGTCTGTTTTTTGAAACATATTTTTCAACTCTAATCACAATTATGATAAATAGTAGGATTGGAGATAGTAGGTTGCTATCCTATTTAAGGAGTGTGGGAGTTTAGGAGTTTGGGAGTTTGGACGATACTTTGTCATGCTCCATTCTGCCGATTGTTCTGGATTGGAGATATTTGGCTTCTATCCTATTAGAAGCTTGGGAGTTTATGAGTTAGGGAGTTCTTTGCAAGCAAAGCGAACAAGTTCGAGCGTGGACGATACTCTTGTAGTCTCCACTATGCCGAAACATCTAATGTATAGACTCCAGCTGCAGTAAGCTGCGAAAAATCTTTTACTCCTTAAACATGATTACTTAATAGTTGGAATACCTTAATGGGACGATGGGACGTTGGGACGGTGGGACGCTTTATGCTTGCTCTCATCACCGGCGTGACTTCAACTTATTACTAAAACAAAGAAGCCAAGCTGAAGAAAGCTTGACTTCTTGTCGGGGTGACAGGATTCGAACCTGCGACACCCTGGTCCCAAACCAGGTGCGCTACCGGGCTGCGCTACACCCCGCTCATTTTGCGGGTGCAAAGGTACAAAAAAGAGCGAAGAAAAAGGAATGAAACGAAGATTATATGCTTTGTTTTAACATTTTTTCATTCCCCGTTCTTTCGTCTTAAATGATATGCTGTTCCTTGAATATTTTCTTCAGAATCTGCACACCGCGCTCAACCTGCTCTTCTGAATGCGTGGCCATGAGGGCGAAGCGCACAAGTGTGTCCTGAGGAGCACATGCAGGAGGTATGACGGGATTGATGAAGACACCAGCCTCAAATGCCAGAGCCGTTACGAGGAATGTCTTCTCAATGTCGTGAACATAGAGAGGAATGATGGGACTCTCGGTGTCGCCGATTTCAAATCCTTCCTCGCGGAAACGCTTCAGAGCATAGCGAGTCACGCTCCAGAGCTTCTCTATGCGCTCAGGTTCTTTCAGAATGATATGAAGGGCCTCCATGGCGGCGGCAGTTGCCGCGGGTGTGTTGCTTGCACTGAAGATGTAGGTGCGGCAAGTGTGACGCAGGAAGTTGATGGTGTCTTTGTCTGAAGCAATGAATCCACCAATGCTTGCGAGGCTCTTTGAGAATGTTCCCATGATGAGGTCCACCTCGTCGGTGATTCCGAAATGGTCGCACACGCCGCGTCCGTGGTCGCCAAAAACGCCAATTCCATGGGCTTCGTCGACCATGATGGCGACATTGGGATACTTATGCTTGATTTCCACGATTTCCGGAAGCTTGGCCAGATCGCCTTCCATGGAGAACACTCCGTCGACGACGATGAGCTTGATGCCTTCCTCTGGCAGGTTCTGAATCACCCGCTCAAGGTCTTCCATATCGTTGTGCTTATAGTGCAGCTGACGTGCAAACGACAGGCGTCGTCCATCTACAATGCTTGCGTGGTCTCTGTCGTCGCAGATGATGTAGTCGCCCTTCCCTACCACCATGGCCAGTACACCCTGGTTAACGGAGAATCCCGTCGAGAAGCAGAGACAGTCTTCTTTATGTATGAATTCAGCGATTTCCTTTTCCAGCTGAACGTGAATGTCGAGCGTTCCGTTGAGGAAGCGGCTACCGGCACATCCCGAACCGTATTTGTCGAGTGCTTCCTTGGCTTTGTCAATGATTCGCTGATCGCCCGTGAGTCCTGTGTAGGCATTTGAACCGAACATGAGCACCTTGTGGCCACCCATGTCTACCTCAGTGCCCTGCTTGCTTGTGATTTCGCGGAAATAAGGATAGACACCTTTTGCCATGAACTTTTGCGGCTCACGATATGCTTTATATCTTTCTTGTAAAATTCCCATATATAAATAGGTGTGATTTACGTGTTATTTATTTACAGGCTGCAAAGGTACAAAAAAAAAGAACAACTGCCTATAAAAAGAAAAGAAAAATGCGTTTTTTCGTGTTTTTATTGGAAAAAAACACTATCTTTGCACACGATGAACAGAAAAGAATTGATAACTTTTATCATAAATCCCATTTCGGGCACGTCGCGCAAGAGCAAGATACCCGCGATGATTGACGAGGTGCTCAACCATGAGCGCTTCGACTATCGCATCAGGTACACCGAATATGCCGGCCACGCCTCTGTCATTGCCTCTGAGGAAAGAGACGCGGGCACGTCGGTCGTGGTGGCCGTTGGTGGCGACGGAACGGTGAACGAGGTGGGAGCAGGCCTTGTCGGTGGGCAGACGGCTCTTGGCATCATACCCTGCGGAAGCGGCAACGGTCTGGCAAGACATCTGATGATTCCCATCGACGTGAAGGGAGCACTCGAAATCATCAACCTCAAGGAGATTCACGATCTCGACTACGGCATCATCAACGAGCATCCTTTCTTCTGCACCTGCGGCATGGGGTTCGACGCCTTCATCAGCATGAAGTTTGCCGAGGCCGGCAAGCGCGGGCTCACCACCTATGTGGAGAACGTGTTGCGCGAGGGACTGAAATACAAGCCCGAGACCTATGTCATTGAAGACGAAGACGGACTGACCACGCACCGCGCCTTCCTGGTGTCGTGTGCCAATGCCTCGCAATACGGCAACAATGCCTACATCGCCCCGCAGGCATCGATGAGCGACGGCATGCTCGACGTGATCATCATGGAGCCGTTCGATGTGCTCGAAGCGCCTCAAGTGGCCATCGAGATGATGAGCAAGACGCTCGACCGCAACCAGAAAATCAAGACCTTCCGCACCAAGCACATCTGCATTCACCGACATGAGGACGGGTTCATCCACTACGACGGCGACCCCGTGATGTCTGACAAAGACGTTGACATACGCATCGTGCACAAGGGAATACGGGTGGTCATCAATCCCAACGCCGACAAGAGCAAGCGCAAGCCCAACATGATGCAGATGGCCCTTTGCGAATTCTTCAACGACATCAACGTCGTCAGAGAGGACATCACCAAGCAATTTGACCAGATGCTGGGCGACCTGAACAAGCAGAGCCGTAACATTCAGGCGATGAACAAGAAACTCTTACGCAAAATCAACAAGCTGTGACACCGACCGGAACCCATTCGCTGCTATTGTGCATCGGCTCTAACACGAACGCCTCAGACAACATCTCAAGGGCAGAGACATGTCTTCACGCGCTCTTGGGCCATTCCATCCGCTTCAGTCCCGTGTTGCAGACGCCTCCCATCGGAATCGACGGTCCCTGTTTCCTCAACCAGATGGCCGAGGCGAGCTGTTCGCTCCCCTACCCCGTCCTGAACGACGAACTGAAGAAAATGGAACGCCTTTGCGGCAACAGCTCCCAGAAACGCAAGCAGGGAATCGTTGAGCTGGACATCGACATCTTGTGGTATGACGGGAAACGCTATCACGAGAAAGACTGGAACCGGCCATACGTCAAGACGCTCCTCGAGTTGTTGGATTCAGTTTCTAGAGGTGAGAGGTGAGAAGCCCCCCAAGCCCCCGAGGGGGATGTGGGAAACCGAGAACTGAGAGGTGAGAGGTCAGAGGTTAGAGGTGAGTGGTGAGAGGTAAGAGGTGAGAGAAAAGCGGGCATGCCCAGAATACAACCATAAAAAAGAAGCGGAAGAAAGTATCCTCTCACCTCTCTCTACTCCCTCCCTTCGGGAGGGTAAGGGGTGGGTTCTCACCTCTAAAACTAAAAACATGCGAAATAAGTATATGAAAACAACCATTTTATGCCTTCTTTCCCTGCTATCGTTATCGGCAGATGCACAGACGTTTGAGCATTTCTTTGCCGACAGCACCCTACGTCTCGACTATGTGTTTGCGGGCGACGCCAGCCACCAGCACGTCTACCTTGACAAGCTCAACATGATGCCCCGATGGTATGGCAAGAAGAAGAACCTCGGCGAAGTGCCTGTCGATGGCAACGGCCAGATTGTTGTGAGAGACCACCGCACGGGCACCGTCATCTATCGCAACTCCTTCAGCACCCTGTTTCAGGAATGGCTCTCCTACGACGAGGCCAAGACCGTTCAGCGCTCGTTCGAGAACGTGTTCCTTGTCCCCATGCCCCGCGACACCGTCGATGTGAGCGTGATGCTGATGAACAACCGGCGCGAGGTGGTCAGCGAGATGACCCACGTGGTGACGCCTTCCGACATTCTCATCCGCCGCATCGGCTTCAGCCATGTGGCACCATATGAGACACTCCAACAGGCCGACGACTCCACTCATTGCATTCATCTGGCTTTTGTGGCTGAGGGCTACACTGAGGACGAAATGCCGGTGTTCATAAACGACGCCAAGACAGCCACTTACGCACTTTTCCAGCACGAGCCCTTTAAGTCGCTCAGGGGGCGGTTCAACATCATCGCCGCGAAGATTCCATCGCACGAAAGCGGCACCAGCGAACCCGCGAACCACATCTGGAAATCGACAGCCCTGCATTCACATTTCGACACCTTCTATAGCGACCGCTATCTGACGACGCTCCACCTGAAGGACCTGCACGACTGCCTTGCCGGAATGCCCTACGAACACATCATCGTACTTGTGAACACCGAGAAATATGGCGGTGGCGGAATCCTCAACTCCTACAACCTTGCCATGGCCCATCACCCCCTCTTCCGACAGGTGGTCGTCCATGAGTTTGGCCATAGCTTTGCCGGTCTTGCCGATGAGTATGCCTACGAGTCGGAGGACATACCCATGTATCCGCACGACATTGAGCCCTGGGAGCCGAACATCACGACATTGGCTGACTTCGGTAACAAATGGCAGGACCTGCTGGAGAAGAACACGCCTGTTCCCACGCCAGAGGGAAAGGGCGCACCCGAAGTGGGCGTCTACGAGGGAGCTGGCTATAGTCTTACTGGCGTCTATCGTCCATCCGTTGATTGCCGCATGCGGTCAAACGAACGGCCTGAGTTCTGCATCGTGTGCCAAAGGGGCATTCGTAGGGTTATAGAGTTCTATACAAGGTAAACAGCCTCACCCCGCCCCCCTCCGAGGGAGAGGGGAGTAGGCACTTTTGATGGTGGAAGTAGCTTAATGGGACGATGGGACGTTGGGACGGTGGGACGCTTTTCTGAGAAATGAGGTGAGAGGTGGACGAAAGAAAAGACAAAGGCAGTGATAATCCGTGGCAAAACAGGCTTTACTGGCGTTCTTTCTCTTTTTTTCAACGTATCTTAGCCCGCAAATGACCATTGCTTATGAGTCGTAAGTCGTGTTTCGTCGTCTGGCACGCATATCACATCGCGAAGCATTTCTACCACAAAAATACCTAAGTTGCTGATATTCAGATAATAGCACAAAACAAGAATAGCACGAGCATTCCTTGCGTCCCACCGTCACATCGTCCCATCGTCCCATTAAGGAGGTTGAAGTATGCAACAAATATCAGATTGTAAGTATATAGTATTTATAATAATATAATAATATATT
>JAFWQE010000021.1 GCA_017509155.1 Prevotella sp. | reverse complement strand
CTGGTTGCTGCTGGCCTTCCAGGCCGATTATTTCAGATGTGTATAAAGAGTAGTGAGATGGGAGGGGAGAGACTGCGCCAGAAAACAAGTAGACGGTTTACGATTACAAACGTCGGGCCTATATGATGCCATCTGATGTATTATTGCCTCGGTAAAAGGGGTTCTACCTGTAGTTTGCCGAAAGGGTTTACAGCAACAACCATGTGTTTTCAAAGTTTGAACTTCGGCTGCATTAGAAGAAGGTCTTTGTAAGAAAAGATTACTGTCCGCTCAGACATCGCCTTTTATCCCCTACGCTTGTCAAAGTCTCGAAGAGACGAAAGAACACAGACGGGGGTGTTAGCCCCCGGGGTATGATGCGACAACAAAGAAAGCCCCGAGGGGGCGACAGAGGTCTAAAATAACTGATACTGAACAAGTAACACGTTCTGTCGCCCTTTCGGGGCTGGAAAACTTTGGATGATGATAGACCAGGGGCTAACACCCCTGTCTGAAATCCATCGCACCTTCGGTGCTTTTTCCCTGGACACGAATATAAGAATGAATTAGAGGGGCGCAGCGAAATGGCTGCGCCCCTCTGAATGTTTGAGTTGCTGTCGAGAGTTATTCCTCGGTTGCTTTCTGCGAAAGTTCCCAGCCGGGGTTCTGCTGCCAGTTGCTCACGGCCTTCACCTCATCGTCGGGGATGGGGAAGTAGTAGTTCTTGGGCGAGCGGAAGGCGCGCACGGGGTCTTTCAGACTGTGGCGATACTGGTAGCTGCCGTTGAAGGTTCCGTCGGCATTGGGTGCTCCGTCGGGCTCCACGCCGTAGAGGTTGTACACCTGCTTGTACATCGGCAGGGTGGTTTCGTTCTGTGCCGTCTTGCCCTCGAAGAGCTTCCAGCGGCGCTCGTCGAAGTAACGGTGGTCCTCAAACACCAACTCGATGCGGCGCTCGTTCTGGATGCGCTCACGAAGCACGTCCTTGGACATGCCGCTGTAGGCGGGCATGCCGACGCGGGCACGCACCTGGTTCACGTAGTCCATGGCCTTCTGGGCGTTGCCAGCTTCGTTCCATGCCTCGGCTGCGTTGAGCAGTATCTCGCCAAAACGGAAGATGGGGCAGGCGTGACGATAGGTGGAGGGGTTCTTGAACGACATCTTGTTGACGAACTTCTTGGGATAGTAGCCCGTGACGGTTCCTCCGTGGAGCTCGGCATAGTCGAGACCTGTCTGGCAGACGTCGATGGCGCGCTCTTCGCCGTTGGTGGCGTCGCCCCAGATAGAACCGTGGTGAAGGATGGTCTGTTCGAGACGCGGGTCACGGTTGACGTAGGGATTCTGCTCGTCGTAGGAAGGATCCTGGTCGATGGGCAGGCCGTTGAGGGTTTCGTAGGCGTCCACGAGGTTCTGCGTGGGATTGGTACGTCCATAGGCCTGGTTGCTGCCTGCGAAGCCGCAGGGTGAGCACGACCACTCAATGGCATCGGTAGTCCACACCGAGCGCGAGAGAATATACTCGGGGTTGAGCACGGGGTTGGACACGAAGCAGTTGTAGTAGTCGTTCTGCGGGTCGCCGTTGCTGTAGAGGCGATAGGCGCGGCTGCCCAGGCGGCTGTTGGCGGTGATGAAGTCGTCGGCTGCCTGTGCTGCGGCCTGCCACCACGACTGGTCGTTGTTGGGATTGTTGAGCGGCGAGGCCTTGTAGAGCAGGGCGCGGCTCTTCAGCGCGTAGACAGAGGCGCCGTTGATGCGGCCCCAGTTCTCGTCTTCGTTCTGATAGCGGAACGGCAGTTTGTCCTTAATGGCATCGCACTCCGAGACAATCCAGTCGACGACCTCGGCAAACGAGCGGCGGTCGGGCATGGGGTCGCTGGTGTTCATGATGTAGGGTTCGCCCTCTTCGGTGACGAAAATGGGCGTGGGACCGAACCAGCAGGCCATGTCGAAGGTGAGGATGGCGCGGATGGCGCGGGCCTCAGCAAGCCAGCGGTCGCCCAGACGGTTGTCGTCGCCGGCCTTGTCGGCATTGCCGATGACGTCGGTGCGGGCGTTCTTGAGGAACTGGTTGCAGGCGCGGATGCCACGGGTGTCGAGTTCGTAGTAATAGTTGGCGAACTGGTGGTTGGTGGCATCGAAGGCGTCGTTGTGCACCTGGTGGTAGTAGTGCACGTCCCAGTAGGAGACGGCATTGTCGGTCATGGCATCCTTTGAGGCGTTGAGGTACTGTCCGTCGGTGTAGCCGTGGAAGGCATCGGGCAGGTAGGTGTAGATGTTGGCCAGGAAGCCGCGGGTGTTGTCGTAGTCGCTGAAGATGTTGTCAGCCTGCTGCGTGAGGTCTACCTCCTTGTCGAGGAAGTCGGAGCAGGAGGTCGTGGCACCGGTCAGCGCCAACACCATTGCTGATATTATAATGTTCTTTTTCATATCTCTTGCGTGTGTTTAGAATCCAATGTTTATACCAACGTTGAAGATGCGGGTCTTCGGGTACCACCAGCAATAGCTCATGGGCTTCTCGGGGTCCATGCCCTTTGGCAGGTGGCTCCAGTTCATGAGGTTGTAGCCGGAGACGTAGATGCGGCACTTGGTCATGCGGGCCTTGGCAATGAGACGTGCAGGCAGGCTGTAGCCGAACTCGACGTTGCGCAGAGCCAGGTAGTCGCCGTTCATGATCCAGATGTCGTTCTGATAGGTGCCTGTGCCACGGTCGGAGTCGATGGCGTTGTAGCCACCCCATACGGGACGCGGATACTTGGCATTGACGTTGCGCGGGTCGGCAGGGTCGTCGGTGTAGTAGCCCCAGAAGTACTGGCCTTCGTGGGTGGACATGTTGGACCATCCAGAGAAGGACGCTGCGGGAGAGATGAACACGGAGCGGTTCAGATAGGCCGTGGCCACCACCTTCAGGTCGAAGCCCTTGTACTCGGCAGAGAGCGACACGCTCGGCGTGAGCTCGGGGATGATGGTGTAGCCCATGGGAATCATGTCGTTGGAGTCGATCTGGCGGTCTCCGTTAAGATCCTTGAACACGGCGGTGCCCAGCGGCTGGTTGCCGGCCGATGCGGTGTTGTAGGGATACTTCTCGGGATGAGCGATGGCGTCTTCCTGAGAGGTGGCGATGAGGCTGGGATCGCTGGCCCACTGCACGAACTGGTACTGGTTCCAGCCGCCGACGGTGCCGTTGAACACGCTCTCGTAGAGGGCCTGCATAGAGGTCTGCTCGAAGATGCGCTTGCCGGTCTTGCGCTGCCAGGGAACGTTGGGCTCCAGCTCGTCCATCTCGGTGATCTTGTTGGTGTTCCATGCCACGCTGGCCTCGATGTTGTACTTGAAGCCGCCAATGTTGTTCTTGTGGCCAAGGATAGCCTCGAAGCCACGCGACTCAACCTTTCCGTAAGAGTCCTGTGCCACGGCGATACCGATGCCGGTGGGGATGGTGTTGCGGTCGATGAGGATGTTGCTGCGCCATTCCTTGAACCAGTCGAACGAACCGTAGAGCTTGTCCTTGAGAACGCTGAAGTCGGCACCAATGTTGAGCATGCGGGAGATTTCCCACTTGTTGTTGGTGTTGCCGGCCAAGGTCTCGGCCATACCGCCCACACCTGTGGCGTTGGTACCGAAGGCATAGCCCGTGGCGCTGCCGAAGGTACTCTGGTAGGGATAGCGGCCTGTGGCTGCAGAGGTGGTCTCGCTCTGTCCGCTCTTACCATAGCTGGCGCGGAACTTCAGGAGATCGAGGTCCTTGACATTCTTGAGGAACTTCTCGTTGCTGACAATCCAGCCGGCGCCAGCACCCCAGAAGGTGTCCCAGCGGTCCTCGGGAGCATAGTTGTCGTTACCCATGCGAGAGATGCTGCCGTTGAGAATGTAGCGATCGTCGTACACATAATTCAGATAGCCGTTCCAAGAGAGGTTGCGGCGCGACGACAGCATGGCAGGCTGGTGGTTCTCGGAGTCGAGCGTGTTGACGCGGTTGCGATAGGTGCGGATGAAAGCGCGGGCATCAACATGGTGAACACCAAACGTGCGGTCGTAGGAGAAACCGTAGTTGAAGTTGATGTTGTAGCTGTTGGCACGCTCGCGGGCCGTCGGGTTGCTCAGTTCGGCATAGGTGTTGGTGCGGGTGTAGGTAAAGTCCTCTACACGCTGCACATCGGGATTGTTGTAGTCGTAAGTGTACGCATCGTAGGTGTTGTTCTGATAAGACATGAACACGTCGAAGGCGTCGAACGACAGGGTAAGATTGGTTTTCAGACCCGGCGTGATGACACCCAGGTCGCCCGTGACGTTCAGCGTGGAGTAGAGGTTGCGGCGGCGGTTCTTGTTGCGGCCACCGGAAGCCATCTGCTGAATGGGGTTACGGGCAGAGCCGGAATAGGCACCTGTGGAGTAGACTTCGCCATTGGGGCAGAAGACGGGAGCCATAGGCGTGGCCTCAACGGCTCCAAACGTGGTGAGGTCGAACACCGAGGTCAGCGACTGAGTGATGTTGTCGATACGTCCGCCGAGGTCGAGACCCACGGTGAGATACTTGTTCACGTTGATGTCGATGTTGGTACGCAGGTTCCAGCGGTTCAGCGTGTGGTCGGTGGAGAAGTGGTCGTTCCAGTCGGTGGCCGTCTTGTTCCACATGCCTTCCTGACGCAGATAGGAGAAGCTCACGTAGTAGCGGGCGATGTCGTTACCGCCAGAGAGCTGCAGGTTCGTCTTGTAGACGGGCGCAGTTTCGCGGTAGAGCTGCTCAAACCAGTTGGTATTGAAGTACTTGTAGCGACGGATGTCGTCGTCGGCATACTGGCCGCCTTCCGACACGAACTTGTATTCTGCAATCTGCTCGGGACTCCAGATGGGATCCTGGCCGTTGAGATACTTCACGCGGTTCTGGGTCAGGGCCATGTTGTAGGAGTTCTGGTTCTCCATCTTGTTGGTGAGGGCCTGGAAGCCGACTTCCTGTGTGAAGTCGATCTTGGTCTTGCCCCTTTCGCCACGCTTGGTGGTGACGAGGATGGCACCGTTGGCGCCTCGCATGCCGTAGATGGCCGTTGCGGCAGCGTCTTTCAGCACCGTGATGTTGTCGATGGGGAAGGCATCGAGGAACGAAAGGTCACGCTCCACGTTGTCAACAATGATGAGCGGGTTGCGGGCGCTGCTATTCATGGTGCGGATACCGCGGATATACATCTGCGTCTCCGTCCATCCCGGCTCTGACGACCATTCATAGGTCTCCACGCCGGGAAGCGTAGAGCTGAAGGCGTTCTGGAGCACAGTGACAGGATAGCGCTGCAGGTCTTCGCCCTCCACAACGGAACGGCTCTCTGTCATATACTTCACTTTCTTGCTGCTGAAGGCGATGGGCATCTCAATGTCCTGCGGCTGCAGGGCATAGGGAAGCGTGATGACGAAGTCGCCGGCGTTGGGATCCATCTTCGCAATGGTGTTCTCATAGCCAACGGCTGCGGCACAAATCTCATCGTCGGCCTTCACACCCTTCAGCGTGAAGTCGCCGTTTGCATCGGTCAGCACAATCTTGTTGTCCTCGGCTACGTTGACCACAGCTCCGACAACAGGTTCTCCGTCTGCATTCAGCACGCGGCCTTTCAGCTCGCGAGAGGTTTGCGCTGAGGCTGTCAGGGAGAGACCCATCATGGCCACGGCAAGCAGACTCTTTGATATTTTATTGATACTATTGTTCATAATCGTGATGTTCTTTTAGAGATTACCAACCTGGATTGTTCTCAATGTTAGCCTTCCATACTTCTGCTTCGGGTATGGGATAGAGGTACATTCTGTCTTCGAAGACGCGCTGCTGCGCCACCTTGCGGGTGATGGTACCGTTGGCTGCGACATTGATTCCGTAAATAGGACGCGAGAGGGCCTCCTTGGCACAGTTCCAGCGGCGCACGTCCCAGGGACGGTGCTCCTCGAAGGCAAACTCCACGGTGCGCTCTTTGTGGATGAAGTTGCGCATGGCTTCCTTCGTCTTCAGGTCGCTGCGGTCGGCCACGTTGCCCGTGATGCCGGCGCGGTGGCGCACCTGGTCGAGAAGGTCACAGACCTGCTGCGTGGGGCCTTCCACCTCGTTGAGGGCCTCGGCATAGTTGAGAAGAATCTCAGCATAGCGGATGATGGTCCACAGACGATAGGCTGTTCCGCCGTGGTTAGAGGCAAGAATGGTCTCGGGGATGTATTTGCGCATGTAGTAGCCGGTGGGCGTAGCGTTGGCGTTGCCCGTCATGTTGTCGGCATGACCTGCCACTACGTCGATGGTGCGGTTGTTCCACAGGGAGCCGTGATAGAGCACTGTGGCGGCAAGACGCGGGTCACGGTTGTACCACATGCTGGCATCGGTGTAGCCGCTGGCTTCATTCACAGTGGGGTTCACACCGTTGTAGACGGGTGCACCTGTGACGTCGTAGTTGGTGAAAGGCGACGAACCGTCGGCCATGTCATACATGTCGATGAGGTTCTGCGAGGGGCAGTTGCCGCCGTTTCCACCTTCACCAATCGGGGTGTCGTTCTGAATACCGCCCCATCCGATGGTCGGGTCGTTGCGGTAGAAGATAATCTCGTTGTTCTCACCAGTGTAAGGTGTGCGAACCGTGGCGTAATAGTAGTTCTGCTCGTTGGTGTCGCCCTTGGTGTAGAGTCCGTAGTTTCCGCCGTATGTTTCGATGAACTCACGGGCGGCCTCTGCTGCCTGCTGCCAGGTAACGCCTGTTTCGCTGGCATAGCGGGGACTGGCAAGATAGAGAAGAATGCGGCTTTTCAAGGCTGCGGGCACTGCGGGATTCAGACGGCCTGCGCGCGATGCGTCGGTCGATTCTTCATAGGAGAGCATGCCTTCGCCACACTCGTTGAGCTCGGTCAAGATGAAACTGATATATTCTCTCACAGAGGGACGCGTAGTGTAAGCCGACAGAAGGTCGCCATTGGGGTCGAGCACTTCCTTGACGATGGGCACAGGACCGTAGCGCAGGAACAGCTCCCAGTAGAAGTAGGCGCGGAAGAAGCGGGCCTCGCTGATGAGCTGGGCACGCTCGCTCTGATAGAGTTCCTCGGTTTCGTCGACGGGCTTTGGAACACTGTCTACCATCTCGAGTGTCATGTTGCACTTACGGATACCGCGGTAGCGGCTTTCCCATACAGAGGTGAACTCAGCAGCTCCACCGCCTCCGTAGTAGTTGCCAATGTTGAACGATGTGCGTGTACCGCCGGTGGGAATGGCACACTCGGCCAGGTCGGTGGCTGCATCGAGCCACGAATTGTTCACGCGCAGGGCACCGTGGAGCAGGAAGTTGTAGGTGTCCCAGTGGAACTGCTGGGCTGTCTTCCATCCGCTGAACGTCTTTTCCTTCGTCAGCTCGTTGCTCGGCTCCTTGTCAAGGAAGTCGCCGCACGAGGTGACGCCCGTCAGGGCGGCCAGTGCCATTGTTGCTATTATAATAGATTTTTTCATTGTCTTCTATATTATATATAATAATGTATATATGTACTTTTAGAAGGTCACGTTCAGACCGAAGTTGACCGTCTTGCAGATAGGATAGCGGTTGGATCCGTTGCTTTCGGGGTCAACCAAGTCGTCGAGGTGGTCCCAGGTGATGAGGTTGTTGGCATTGACATAGAGCCTGCACTGGCTCATGCCGATGTGCTTGATCCAGTTGAGAGGCAGCGAGTAGCTCAGCTCGACGTTCTTCAGTCGCATGAAGGCACCGTCTTTCAGGAAGAAGGTGTTGAGTCGCTGGTTGTGGTCGCCATAGGCGGCGTAGTGCAAAAGCGGATAGCTGGCGTTGTCCAGATTCCACTGTTCGCTCTCGCTCGGGTTCCAACGTCCCAGGTGATGCTCTTTTACCTTACCGCCATTGATGAAGGCGTACATGGCCTCGGCGTCGTAGTAGCGGCTCACGTGGTCCACACCTTGGAACATAACGCTGAAAGCCCAGCCTTTGTAGCCAGCGCCGAGTGTCAGTGCGTAGGTGTTCTCAGGCACGTCGCTATAGCCGATGAAGGTCTCGTCGCGGTCGTCTATGAAGCCGTCCTTGTTCATGTCGCGGTACTTCAGGTCACCGGGCTGCAGGTCTCTCAGTGCAAAGGTCGATGTGGGCAGGTTGCCGCTGTTGATGTCTGCCTGAGTGACGAAGCCGTCGGCAATCAGTCCGAAATACTGTCCGATGGGATGTCCCTCGCGCTTGCGATAGTCGGTCTTGGCGGCGGGCTCGTCCATGGAGATAATCTCATTCTTGGCGTGTGAGAAGGTCAGACCCACGTTGTAGGTGAAGTCCTTTCCAATCTGGCCGTTGTGGTGAAGCTCTACTTCAACACCCGAGTTCTTGGTCTGTCCCAGGTTGGCGGCAGCCATTGTCACACCCACCCACTGCGGACGGGTGAGATACTCGGTGAGGATGTCGTTGCGCTTCTCGTAGAAGTAGTCGATGTTACCTGTGATGAGGCTGTTCCAGAGGTTGAACTCCAGACCAACATTATACTTGTTGGCACGCTCCCAGGTAACGCCGTAGTTGGGATACTGCTGCTCGAAGATACCGGTGGTGCCGGTGTTTCCGAAGAAGTAGTCGTTGCCTATCTGGCTCCACTTCTGCTCGTAGAGGAAGCGCTGGCGCACTCCGCCCACCATGTAGACGTCGTTACCAACCTGTCCGTAGCTGGCGCGGATCTTCAGGTTCGACAGCCAGTTCTGGGTGCTCTCCATGAATTTCTCATTGGAGATGCGCCAACCGATGGAGAATGCGGGGAAGAAGCCGAAGCGCTTGCCCTTGGCGAAGTTCTCGGAACCGTTGTAGCCGGCGTTGAACTCAGCGTAGTAGCGCTCGTCGTAGCCGTAGGTGATACGTCCTACCACACCCTGATAGCGCATGGCCAGCTGCGAGTTGTTGCGATAGTCGTTCTGCATGTAGAGCAACATGGCTGTCACGTCGTGCTTGCCGAACTGGCGGGCGTAGTTGAGCTGTGCTTCCATGTAGAGCTTGTAGAGTGCATATTTGTCGCCGCTGCCGTCGCTGGTGTCGAACGAGTTGGTGAGGTTCGTGTCAGCGTTGTACTTCTGATAGGCGTCCATCGTCTGGTAGTTCGTGTCGTTGTAGTTGGCACGATCGGCGGGCTCGTATGTGGCGAAGCCGCGTGTGAAGCGGTCGCGGTGATAGTTCTCATAGTCGAACGAAACCATGCCGCGAGCAGAGAGACCAGGTGTCAGCCAGTCCATCTTGTAGTCGGCAATGAAGTTGGTTTCGTTGATGGTATTGATGCCTTTGAAGTAGCCGGCGTCGGTCAGACGTCCCACGATGTTGTTCTGATACTGAGCGTTGCCGCCCCAGATGGTGCGGTAGGTCTCACCGTTCTGTATCTGATAGTTCACGGGATAGATCCATCCCGGCTCGTGGTTGATCTCGTAGAATGTCTCGCTATAGCCTGCCGATTCGTTTGCATTGGGGCCTTTACGCTCCTCGAAGCGGGTGCCGAAGTTCACCGAGAACGTCAAGTCCTTGGTCAGGAAGAAGTCGGCATTGGCGCGGAAGGCGTAGCGGTTGTAGGAAATGCTCGACGAGTTGCCGTAGGCATCAGAGCTGAGGTTCTTGAAGATGGAACCCTGGTTGTAGTATTCGAGTGATGCGTAGTAGCGCATGCGCTTGGTGCCTCCGCGTACACTGGCGTTGTAGCGCTGTGCGGGAGCCGAGTTCTTAATGACCTCGTCGTACCAGTTGACGTTTGGATAGAGCAGCGCCTGCGAGCCGGTGAGCTGTCCGGCGACGCTCTTCTGGAACATGTCGATGTCGTAGGCCGAATACTGCGATGGCTGTCCGTCGTTGGCAAGTGCCTCTTCGAGCAGTTTCACGGTCTCGTATGAGTTGAGGAATTCTGGCTTGCGTGTGGGGCTCTGATACTGGAAATTGGCGGTGAGACTGACCACAGGCTTCTGCTCCTTACCGCGCTTGGTGGTGATGAGCATCACACCGTTAGCACCGCGCACACCGTAGACGGCCGTTGCCGAGGCGTCCTTCAGCACAGAGATGGTCTCGATATCGTCGGGAGCAATCTGCGAGAACGAGCGCTCCACGCCGTCGACGAGCACCAGCGGCTGGGCGTCGCCAGCGAAGGTGGCGCGTCCGCGGATGTATATCTGAGCGTCGTCGGCACCCGGGGCACCTGATGTCTGCGATGTGATCACACCGGGAATCTTACCGGCGATAGCCTGCGACACGTTGGCGGCAGGTGTAGAGAGCAGGTCTTTCGACGTTACCTGCGAAATGGCGCCGATAACGCTTTCCTTCTTCTGCTGTCCGTAACCCACGACCACCACTTCCTCAAGGGCTGTCTCGTCGTCGGTCAGCGTCACGTTGACGGTTGTTCTTCCGTTCACCTTCACGTCGACGTCGCTGTAGCCTACATAGGTTACATGGAGCGTAGCGTTCGGGCTTACCGTGATTGTGTAGTTACCATCAAAGTCGGTAACCGTTCCATTCTTTGTTCCTGCCTCCATGATGGTGGCGCCGATGATAGGCTCACCGCTGGCGTCGGTCACCGTTCCGCTGACCTTGCTCTGGGCAGATGCTCCCAAAGAGAGGAGCATCAGCCCTGCGAGCAGGAAAAATCTGAATATCTTGTTGTTCATATTCTATCTGTTTTATTAGGTTATTTCGTTGCACCGATTAAACTGAAGTACGGATAGTAGGCCGCGTGCAGCAAATCGAGGCTTGCCAGTTCGGCTGTGAGGAAGAATCCCACCTTGCCGGAGATGTTGTCCTGATGGTAGCTGTAGGGTGGCAGATAGCCGCCGTCGGCTTTCTTCTGCACAGCGTTCATCTTCACCGTGTTTCCGGTGTGGCTCACGGCCACCCAGCACTCTGTGCCGTGCATGTCGGCCACATAGGTATCCCAGTTGAACCCGTGCACGATGTTGTCGGCGTTGTAGTTTTCGTTACCCCATCCGTAGGCGTCGGAGCGCAGCACGAAGTGCTCAGGATTGCCCGGGCCGCCGCCACTGGTACAAACAAGCAGCCAGTTGTTCCAGTTGCTGCCTGCACCGGTGTTGTTGTTGATGAAGTGGAACACGAACGGGCAGTTCTCCTCGGGACCTGTTGCGAAGTCGTAGGCATCGGAGAAGGCTGTCCACCATGCCGCTGTGCAGTCGGCGGCTCCCACAAGCTTGCTGCCGGGCTTGAACGACTGGCCGACCCAGCACTGCACGGGATCGAACTTCAGATAGGCTTTCTCCAGCGTGAAGTAGAGACCGCAGGCCTCGGCCGATGCACCTTCATACACATATTTCATATTATAGGTGGCGCCTTCGGCTGTGGTTGTTACGGCCGTCACGGTGATGGTGCTGCCCTTGCGCTCTGCCGTCAGGTCTACCCATGCGCCGTTCATGTCGGTGCGGAAGGTATCCCAGTTGTAGTCGCTGGTCATGTTTCCGGGCGATTCGAAGCCCTGTCCCCATGCCCAGGCGTCGGCGCGAAGCACGAAGTATTCGCTGTCGCCACCGGTGCTGGCACCGCCGTTGTTGGTGCAGATGAGCACCCAGTTCTCCCAGTTGTTGGCACCTGCCGTGTAGTTATAGAAGCCATAGTGGGCGGTCTGTCCGTCCTTCAGCTGTACCACGGGCGAGAATACTGACCAGAAGCCGTCGCTGCACTCGGGCACGCCGAGTTCGCCATACACCTTGTTGGTGTCGTCTTCTTCGTCGTCGCCACCGCTGATGCCGTACTTCTTCTCAATAATGCGGTTCACCTGTGCACTGCTCAGTGCCCTGTCGTAGATGACGAAATCGTCGAAGGCGAAGCCACCGTCGTTGTCGCCCCAGTCCCAAGCCTGGTTACCGCCAAGGCAGATGTAGTTCAGGTCGGCACCGTTGTTGAACAGACCAGTGATGATCTGACCCTCGGATTCACCGTCGAATTCCCATGCATTGGTCACCTTTCCGTCCAGATACTGCACCACTTCAGTGGCCTTGAACGTGATGGCGTAGAAGTGCCATTCGTTGTCCTCCAGCCAGTTTCTCACGAAGTTGTAGTTGCCGTCGCCGGCTTCCCATGCGTTCTGGTTGTAGATGTTCACCTTGCCATCCACGTGGTTGGCACCGGTGAAGTCGCTCCATCCGTTGTTGTTAATCTGCACCGGACCGCGGCTCTGCAGGGCCATCATCGGCGCACCGTTTGCGGGATTGGGCGCTGCTGCGTAAGCGGTGAAGAACGGAGCGTATGTATAGGTTGCCACGTCGCCTGCGTTGATGGCGTTCACCCAGAAGCCGATGGTCATCTCCTGCGACTCTGCCGAGTGCGACAGCACATGGCTGGGCAGCTTCAGGTAGTTGCTGCGCAATGCGCCGCCAACGTTCTGGAAGACCTTGCCGAAGTGCTCTGCCGACTCATCGCGAACGCTACCGGCACCAACGATTTCAGCATCGCCGGCTCCCTTTTCAAAGTCGTTGAAGTAGACGGCTGCAGGCAATTTCACGTCGCCACGCTTAATGGTGGGCCGCTGCAGGTCTTTTTCGTTCATCTGGTTGCGAATGAACGAAATGTCGTCAATCCAGCATTCACCGCTGCTGGCACCCAGCAGCACGTGTTCCGTCGTGTTGACAGGCTCGATGAGTGCCGTGTTGTCGGCTGCCACATTGCCCACCAGCTCACCGTCGGAGTAGACGTCGAAGCCATCCTTCTTCACCTGAATGCCCACGAAGTGCCACAGCCCGTCGGCTGGAACTCCGTTGAGGGGCAAGGCGTAGCCACCGGCATTGACCACCGACGGGGGCAGAGCACCCTCGGGAGTCCTCAGCCAGAACGTGAAGCCGGCTCCGTTTTGCAATGTGATAACAGTCAGTGGGTTGAACACGTGCACCACGGTTCCGTCCTTGATGTGCAGAACCTGACTGTTGAGCGAGTCGTCGAGGACAATCTCGCACGCGCTTCCATCGACAGACTTGATGTACTCCAGTTCGGCGAGATCTGTGCTCTCTTCAAACGAGTACGTGGCGACCTTTGCGCGAGTGGGGTAGATGTCGATGCCCGCAGCCGGGTCCATCTTTCCCCAATCCTCGCAAGATGCAAGGGTGGTCATCAGTCCTAT
Organism: Prevotella sp.; assembly: GCA_017509155.1. Lineage (GTDB taxonomy): Bacteria > Bacteroidota > Bacteroidia > Bacteroidales > Bacteroidaceae > Prevotella. The sequence goes on along the minus strand of JAFWQE010000021.1, from coordinate 4,500 downwards.
CAAACAGACAAACGCAGTAAATGATTTTTTAATCATAATGCAGTTGTTTTTTGAATGGTTAGTACTTAATTTTTATTATTAGTTAATTAAATTATCAAATGGTAGCAGTATTCAGCGCACAAAAGTAATAAAAGTTAACGGGGTTAAGGTGGACAAAACGACAAATTAGGTGGATAAATCGACAAGATTGCCATAAATGAAGGTATTTACACCTGCTGTTCACCTAAATCTTTACATCTTGTCCACCTGAAAACACAACCTTCCGATGGTCATTTTGTTAATATAATTTATGTTTCATGCAGGTTGGAATGAAGGCGTTGCGGGGGTTACTGGAGCGCAGAAGTTACTGACGAAACTCTTGTCTCGATTCTTTCATTAGGCCCAGCGGAAAACCGCTGGGCACGGTGGCTGTGTTTTTTGCAGATGAATATTGGCGGTTTTCGTGAGAAATCCTAGATTTTCCTGCTCGAAATTGGCAGTTTTATTGAGGAAAAGTGCCAGTTTTTTGCAAGATAATTGGCGTTTAAACTCGGGAAGAGTGGCAGAAAGATTTCGGAAGACGGTCGTTTTGCCGTGTCGAGTTTACAAAACAAGGAGAGACCACTTCCTTGAATGCGAAAATGGTTTTGTAAGGATTCGTGAATAGACTTAACATTTCGCGAACCCTGCACACTTGTTGGTAGACGTCAGCCTCAGCCTATTTTTCGGCCACGACTTCTATTTCCACGAGCGCTCCTTTGGGCAGCGTCTTCACGGCCACGGCAGAGCGGGCGGGGAAAGGCTCGGCAAAGAACTCTGCATAGACGCCGTTCATATCGGCAAAGTCGTTCATGTCGGCCATGAACACAGTGGTCTTCACCACGTTCTGCATGCCTGTTCCGGCGGCCTCAAGAATGGACTTCACGTTGAGCAACGACTGCCGCGTCTGCTCTTTGATGCCACCCTCGGGGAAAGATCCCGTGGCGGGGTCGATGGGTAACTGGCCGGAGGTGTACACGAGGTTGCCCACTTCGATGGCCTGACTATAGGGGCCGATGGCACCCGGGGCCTTGTTGGTTGCGATTGCTTTCATGTGTTTGCTTGTTGATGATTGTCGATGCAAAGGTACCTCTTTTCCATGAACGGGCAAAAAGGTTGACTACTTTTTTCATCTTTCGGATAGTTAAAAAGAAGGAGTTGCAGGAGTTCTCTGCAACACCAGAAACTCCTTATGCCTTCCCACCACAAAAAAAACTTTTCCGAAAAAAACTTCTCAGGCGTGTAGTTTTTCCGCAGTGCCTGCGTCTAATATATGTACTGAATCGTTTCAGATGCCACATTTATGTTTTAAAAATATTTAATAATGTAGATGTAGTGCAACATGGGCGGCGGAAAAGCCTTACCTTTGCATAATTATTGTTCGCGGAATACAGGCGCGCGATGCATCGCCCAAAAGCCTGAATCCATGAATGTCTGAACGCAGGAGAGTAAAAATAGCATAACATATTTAACATTAACATTTATGGTAATCAGAAGATTTCTTATCGCCTCAGTGCTGAGTGTGTTCAGCATGGTGGCAGCAATGGCCCAGATGGCCATTCCCGTTGACGACCAAGTTCGCATGGGCAAGCTCGACAACGGACTGACCTACTACATCCGCCACAACGAGTGGCCCGAGCATGTGGCCAATTTCTACATTGCCCAGCGAGTGGGCAGCATTCAGGAAGAAGAAAGCCAGCGCGGACTGGCCCACTTCCTTGAGCACATGGCCTTCAACGGTTCGGAGCACTTCCCCGGCAACGGCATCATCGACTTCACCCGCTCGCTCGGCGTGGAGTTTGGCAGCGACCTGAACGCCTACACCAGCATCGACCAGACCGTCTACCGCGTTTGCAACGTGCCCACGAAAAGACAGACGGCCCTCGACTCGTGTCTGCTCATCCTGAAAGACTGGTCGAACGGACTGAAGCTGGAGAAAAAGGAAATCGTGAAGGAGCGCGACGTGGTGCACAACGAGTGGCGCATGGGCGAAGGCCCGTCGCAGCGCATGATCACACGCGCACTGCCCAAGCTCTATCCCGGCTCGAAATACGGACTGCGCATGCCTATCGGCCTGATGTCGGTCATCGACAACTTCAAGCGCAAGGAACTCGTGCAGTACTATCAGAAATGGTATCGTCCGGACAACCAGGCCATCATCGTGGTGGGCGACGTGGACGTTGACCACACCGAGGCCGAGATCAAGCGCCTGTTCAGCGGCATCAAGCTGGCGCCGAACGCCGCTCAGGTGGTGGCAGAGCCCGTGCCCGACAACAACGAACCCATCCTCATCTTCGAGAAAGACCTCGAGATGCCCGTCAACCAGATCTACGTGATGATGAAGACAGAGGCCTATCCCGACAACGAGAAAGGAGACATCAACTACCTGATGCTCGACTATATGACCGACGTGGTTTGCTCCATGCTCAACGCCCGTCTGTCAGAGGCTGCCCAGGAGCCCGACTGTCCCTTCGTGTCGGCAAACTCCGACTACGGACAGTATATCCTGTCGAAGCCCATGGATAACTTCGAGTTGTCCATCCAGCCGAAGGAAGGCAAGGACATGGAAGCACTGAAAGCCGTGATGATTGAGGCCCGTCGCGCCGCCCAGTTCGGCTTCACCGGCACCGAGTATGAGCGTGCACGCGCCGACTATCTGGCCAGCCTCGAGAAGCGCTACACCAACCGCGACAAGCAGACCAACGCTTTCTTCGGCGACCAGTGCCGCGACCACTTCCTCTCAAATGAGCCCCTCGTCAACATCGAGTTCCTGCATTCTACCATGAGCGCCATCGCTCCCTCCATCCCCTTGGAGCTGGTCAATCAGGCCGTTTCTGAGCTTATCTCGGTGAAAGACACCAATCTCGTGGTGCTGGAATTCGCACGCGAGGCCGAAGGTCTGACCTATCCCAACGAGGCACAGATGAAACAGGCCATCGACGCCGCCCGTTCTGCCCAGATAGAAGCCTATGTTGACAACGTGAAAGACGAGCCTCTCATCACCGAAGAGAACATGCCCACGGCCGGAAGCATCAAGAGCGAGAAGGACAACAAGCAGTTCGGCTATAAGGAACTGACACTCTCGAACGGTGCCACCGTCATCCTGAAGAAGACCAACTTCAAGAACGACGAGGTACGCATGCAGGCCTACGCCACGGGCGGCAAGAGCGTCTACGGCGAGAAAGACTACGCCAGCCTGAAGGTCTTCGACGAACTCGTGGGCTACAGCGGCATCGGCAACTTCACAGGAACTGAGCTTCAGAAGGCACTGGCAGGAAAGAACTGCAACGCCGACATCAACCTCGGCCTCACCTATCAGTATCTGAACGCCAACTCCACGCCAAAAGACCTGGAGACGATGTTCCAGATGTCATACCTCTATTTCACCGCTCTGAAGAAGGACGAAAAGCAGGTGGGCAACCTCATGTCGCAGCTTGAGCTGGCCCTGAAGAACAAAGACCTGCAGCCCACATCGGTACTCGTTGACACCCTGTCCTATGTGATGAACAACGGCAACCCGCGCTTCATGCCCGTCAACATCAACGACCTGCCCAGTGTCGACTACGACCGCGTGCTCCAGATTGCAGCAGAACGCATGCGCAATGCCTCACAGTTCACCTTCATCATCGTGGGTAACTTCGAGGAGGAAACCATCCGTCCGCTCATCGAACAGTACATTGCTTCGCTGCCCACTACGGGAGAAAAGGCCGACAAGTATCGCGAAGTGCGCACCATGCCCAAGGGAAAAGTGAAGAAGCACTTTACGGTGGAGACCGACTCGCCCAACGCCTACAGCATTATTGTCCAGACCACTCCGCTGGCCTACACGCTGGAGAACTCGGTGAAGCTCGACGCCGCCGGTCAGTTGCTCTCGCAGATCTACCTCGCCACCATACGCGAAGAGGAGAGTGCCGCCTACACCTGCGGAGCCAGTGGATCGTTCAATCTGAGCGGCGATCAGCCCTATGCCATCCTCGAAGGCATTTCCAGCGGCAACCCCGACAAGAATGCCCGCGCACTGGAACTGCTCCACAAGGGACTGCAGGACAACGCCGTGAAGGTGGATGCTGACGCTCTCGCCAAGGTAAAAGAGTACATGCTGAAGCAGGCTGACATCGACTTCAAGTCGAACAGCAACTGGATCAACATCATCTCTACATGGAAGATGCGCGGTCTCGACACCTATACCAACTACAAGAAAACGGTGGAATCACTCACGCCCGAGAACATGGCTGCCTTCATCAAGCAGATTATTGACGCCGGAAACGAGGTGGAACTCGTGATGACTCCGGTTGCCAAGACCAAGTAAGCACAGACTTCTCCCGAAAGGGAAACACACATGGTGGGTTCTATTAATTCGCTTTGTCAGATTTCTGAGCTGTTTTTGCTTTCAGTCTGTAAGTTGAAGAGGGAGTGTAGCGGGCTACACGACTGATGAGACTTACAGAATGGAACAAAAAGAGCCGGAAAAATGACAAAAGG
>JAFWQE010000162.1 GCA_017509155.1 Prevotella sp. | reverse complement strand
TCACTCTTCACTCTTCACTCTTCACTTTAAAAAACTCTTCACTTAATTTTACCCAACGGTTCCTTCAAGCGACACGGAGAGCAGCTTCTGTGCCTCCACGGCAAACTCCATAGGCAGTTTGTTGAGCACCTCTTTGGCGTATCCGTTCACGATGAGGCCCACGGCCTGCTCGGTGGGAATGCCTCGTTGGTTGCAGTAGAAGAGCTGGTCCTCGGAGATTTTCGAGGTGGTTGCCTCATGCTCAAATATGGCTGTCGGGTTGTGCACGTCCATGTAAGGGAACGTATGGGCGCCGCAGTCGCTGCCCAGCAGGAGCGAGTCGCACGATGAATAGTTGCGCGCATTGTCGGCCTTCGACGTGGCTCGCACCATTCCGCGGTAGGAGTTCTGCGAGTGTCCGGCCGATATTCCCTTCGAGATGATGGTCGACTTGGTGTTGCGCCCCATGTGTATCATCTTGGTGCCTGTGTCGGCCTCCTGGTAGTTGTTGGTCACGGCCACCGAGTAGAACTCCGCCACCGAGTTGTCGCCGCGGAGCACGCACGAAGGATATTTCCATGTGATGGCGCTTCCCGTCTCCACCTGAGTCCACGAAAGCTTGGAGCCTTCGCCGCGCAGGTCGCCGCGCTTGGTCACCAGGTTGAGCACACCGCCACGTCCGTTCTCATCGCCAGGGTACCAGTTCTGTACGGTGGAGTATTTCACCTCGGCGCGGTCGTTGACGATGATTTCCACGATGGCCGCGTGCAGTTGGTTCTCGTCGCGCATGGGAGCCGTGCAGCCTTCGAGGTAGCTCACGTAGCTGTCGTCGTCGGCCACGATGAGTGTGCGCTCAAACTGGCCTGTGTTGCGCGCGTTGATGCGGAAATAGCTGCTCAGCTCCATGGGGCAGCGCACGCCTTTGGGAATGTAGACGAACGACCCGTCGGAGAAGACGGCCGAGTTGAGGGCGGCGAAGAAGTTGTCGCGATAGGGAACCACGGTGCCGAGATACTGCCGCACCAGGTCGCCGTGTTCCTTGATGGCCTCGCCGATGGAGCAGAAGATGACGCCCTTTTCGCGCAGTTTCTCCTTGAAGGTTGTCTTCACCGAGACAGAGTCCATGATGGCATCGACGGCGGTGTTGCCGCTCAGTGCCAGCCGCTCCTCGAGGGGAATGCCCAGCTTGTCGAAGGTCTTCTCCAGCTCAGGGTCTATGCCTGCGGAATTGCCGTTGGCAGCAGGGCGGGCCGTCGGGTCCGCATAGTAGCTGATGGCCTGGTAGTCTATTTCGGGCACGTTGACGTGTCCCCATGTCGGCTGCGTCATGGTCTGCCAGTGGCGGAAGGCCTTCAGGCGGAACTCCAGCATCCATTCGGGCTCCCCTTTCTTCTGGGAAATCAGTCTCACCACGTCCTCGTTCAGGCCGACGGGTATCACCTCGGTATGCACATCGGTGGTGAAGCCGAACTCATATTTCTGCTCTGCAACCTGCTTGACAAACTCGTTACTGTTGCTCATGTAAATGTCTGCAAAATCCAAATTAGGCTGCAAATGTACACAAAAAATGTGAGACAACCACCATTCGGAAGAAGAAATTGGAAGAAAAAAAGTGAAGAGTTTTTTTAAAGTGAAGAGTGAAGAGTGAAGAGTGAAGAATTTGCTGCCGCCTTTCGTTTTCGGCGGACGGCGTTTGGTTTTTTAATGGGGTGGATTCTTTCTGTTGGCCGCTCTTCTTGGTGTTTTATCGTGTATGACTTGTTGGTTTCGCGAGCTGAAAGCGGCAGTTTCCGGAAACGAATCCATTGGAATCGTTCAGCAATTCCATTGATTTTGTTGAACAATTCCATTGATTTTGTTGAACAAATCCATTGACATCGTTGCTTGAAAACGCCAGAAAAGGCCTTGGAAAGTGCAGGTTTTCAGGCTCGATTCTGCCTAAATCAGCTAATCAATCTTTCATCTGTTTCTCCTGAAACTCCTAAACAATGTGACTCCAGACAGTAAAAACGGACAACGAAAAAAGATAACTCAACTTTCGCAAGTTACAGGAGTTCAGGAGTTACAGGAGTTACAGGAGTTCAGACAATACTTCCAACCCCTGTAAACTGACGCAAAGAGAACCTTCAGCACTATCGTCTGAACTCCTGAACTCCTGAACTCCTGCAACTCCAAGAAATTGAGTGAATGCGAAACTTGAAAAGATAATAAAAAGCTGCTGACATCATATCAGCCGACGTGTGTTCGCGCGAATCGTTTACCTGTTTTCTGGCGCAGCCGCTCCCCTCCCATTCAGGGGAGGGGTAGGGGTGGGGTATCAGTCTCTTGTGGGCAATGGATAGGCTCACCCCACCCCTGCGCCTCTCCCGCTGAATGTGAGAGTAGCGGCTGCGCCATTGTTCGCTACGGAACCGTACTTTTTGACGTTGGCTCGGTTATTTAATCACGACTTTTTTGCTGTTCTTGACATACACACCTTTTGCCGTCGGCACACCGTCGAGCTTCCGTCCGTCAATCGTGTACCAGCAATCGCTCTCCTCGTCTTCTGGAGATGGGGTGAGACTGATGTCAGTGGGCGTGTCGGTGGGTACAATAAGCGTGTGCCACATCACTTCATCCTGGCGGTACAGGAGGACGCCGTAATAATCGTCGAACTCGTAGTCACCGGGATAGACGACCCAGTTCAGGTCGCCGGGATCAGCGAACTGGCAGGCCTGCATGTGGAATGCGCTGAGGGCGCTGACGGCTCTGCGGTCATTGGGCTGTATGTCGACGCGCGAATGGTTGACGGTGAAGCCGGTGTTCCGGTTCTTGTCCACGCCTCTGACACCTCCAATTCCCGAAAGCGTCACATCGGTATCCTTGAAGGTCAGCGTGCTGTTGCTGCCGATGTAGGCCGGATACATGTTGGTTGTCGTCACCGACAGCTTGCCGTCACCGGTAAAGGTTGTGTTGCCGGCAATCATCAGGCCCGAATCGTATGTGTTGATGGTGTTGTTTTGGAGCAGTTCAACCTTCAGTCCGGGAATGCCTTCCAAGCCGATGCTCGCATCGCCGTTGCTCACGCCGTGTATGTCTTCTTTCGATGAAACGTAGTTGATGTTGTTAAGGGTGAGAACATTTGTTGTGGGGTCGAATGACACCGTACCACGAGTAACCATTGGCTCGTCACTATGAATGCTTCCCATGTTTTCCGATGTCACGCGCGCTCTTCCAATCCACAGGCGATACTTAATGGGTTGTGACAGCGCCTCGATGAGCACTCTCCCCCCGTAGGGCGTGCCATCGACAAGCAGTTGTCGTCCGATGTTGTCGTATCTATAGGATTCTTGAAGTGCGTTCACCCACGCACCGCCCGGGTCACCCCATCGGCAGTTGTCGGAGATTGTAAACGAGCCGGCACCGCTGATGGTGGAGCTGGAGCTGCTCGACTTGGGTACACATTCAAATGATTCCAGACAGTCGACGACTACTTTGGAAGTTCCTCCGATGCCTTTGATGACGGGATTGGATGCGTTGGCCCACAACTGTCCGATATTGAAGTTGAGCTGTGAGTGCTGGCCTACGAGGATGGCTTCTTCGTAGTTGCTCTTCAGCTCGAGGCGGCTGTATTGGTTACCCGTTATCGTGGTGTTGCCGTTGATGACCATTGTGCGGTCAAGGGAATTGAGCTTGCAGGTGCCTGTGAGTTGGATAGTGAGACCAGGTATGCCCTCCAGATTGAGATCGGGGTCACCGTTGCTGATGCAGTAGTCGCCCTGTTGGGTGGCGTTAATCGTAGCACCTTCAAGAAACAGTGTGTTGCTGCTCGGATAGAACATGATGAGCCCTTCAGTTCCCGGAAGATTCTCTTCCTGGATATTGGCCGAATTCATCCGAGTGCCAGCTATCCACAGACGGTATTTCCGAGGCTCACTTTTGCGCTCGATGAGCAGGTTGGACGTATGTTTCTGATTGTCGAAGGTAATGTAGCGTGCCGATGTGTCGTAGCCGTATTTGCTCGTGTCGGCATATTTCCAAGCGCCGCCGGGGTCGGAGTAGCGTACGTTTGTGAGCGTCAGGCTGGAAAAGCCACTGATGGGCGAGAAGGTGCCGGGACTCTTCTCTGTGCACTCAAACGTAATACCGCTGAGGGTGAGCTTGGAGCTGCCGCCGGCAGCAAAGACAGCTTCTTTTGTGGTTGACGCCTGGAATTGATGCACGTTGATGGTGAGCTGCTTGTTTTGCCCCACCCAGATGCCTTGGTCTTTACTGTCGAGAATCAGTTTTCCGTCGCCGTTAATCGTGGTGTTATCGTTGACGACAATGGCGATGTCATCGGACGTGAGGCGGCAGTTGCCATTAACGTTGATGGTAAGGCCGCTGATGCCCTGTGCATTGTGCTCCCACGGGTCACCGTTGCTGATGCAGTAGTCGCCTTGACTGTTGGTGGTGAGGGTGGCATTGGTGAGGGTCAGTACGTTGTTTATTGGGTCGAAGGAGATGGTGCCCGAAGAGGCTGGCAGCGACTGGCGGTTCGCCGTCTTCACCTGTGTGCCGCCTACCCACAGCGGATATTCCATTTCGGGGCCGTCACCCACGATAGAGGGGAAGAACGATTGCCAGAGAGGATTCTGGTAAACAATCAGGAAGTCTGCCGGGACATGTGCCTGGCCGACCGGATACATCGTAAACGTGTCGTCGCAGATATTGTTGGCCAGTTCGCGGTTCTTTACCGTGATATTCCGCACGCGGCCGTCTTTGAAGACGTTGTGTCCAAGCGAGGTGACTTTCTTGCCCAGCACGACTGTGCGATAGTTGTTGCTGAGGCGACAATTGGCAAAGGCATTATCTCCGATTGATGTCACGTTGTCGGGAATGTTAAGGTCTTCGTAATAGGTTCCGTAGAATGCCCCTTTGCCGATGGTGGTGAGCCCCGTGCCGAACGTCACGTGGTGGATTGTGAGATATTGGGTGGTTTGGGGATTGGCAAAAGCCTCTTCCCCGATGGTTTTTACACTGTTCGGAATTTTCAGGTTGGCAAAACACTTCGCATGGTAGAACGCCCTCATTCCGATTGTCTCCACCCCTTCTTTCAACGTAAGGCTTGTCAATTCCGGGCATTCTGCGAAGGCTTTTTCGCTGATGGCCTTCACACTGCCGGGAATCGTCACCGATGTCAGCGCATCGCAACAGGCGAAAGCATTTTTGCCAAGTGTCGTCAGGTTGTCAGGCAGCACCACACTCGTCAGACTAGAACAATACTGGAACGCATAATCGCCGATGCTCACCAGGGTCGCAGGTAATTCTATGGACGCCAGGTTTGTGCACTCATGGAATGCGCCCGACCCAATGCTTTCCAATTCAGCCGGAAGCGTGATGGAGGTTGCAGGGCACATATTAAAAGCCATTGCACCGATAGCAGTCACTGGGAAAGCACGATCCCCGTGCACCTCATACGCAGGAATCTCTATCGTGCCCATCGTGTACGGGGCTTGATCAGGACGTGGCAGAACGGTACACTTGTGCGTCTCCGTATCAAAAGAATAGTATAGCTGAGTATTAAAAGCCTCACCATACCCATAATATATCTCTGCTCCCGCTAAAAGGGGCAGTAAGATGATAATCGTAGATAGAATTAGTTTTTTCATAAGGCTTCGTTTTTAGTTATTCTCTTTTCACTGAACATAAGGCCGTTAATCCTTATGCTCGACGTTGCAAAGATATGAAAAAAACGTTGAACGGCCGTGATGAAGTTCTTAAAAAACATTAAGACACTGCATTTCACGAGGCTTTGCATCAACGAAAAGATATGAAAAAAGGGCGAAACGACCAAACGTTTCGCCCTTTTTCTATGTAGTGAACAAGGTGGTTCAGAGTTTCTGCTCCACTTCGATTTCGGTGAATGTCTCGATGATGTCGCCCACCTGGATGTCGTTGAAGTTGACAAGCGAGATGCCGCATTCGAGGCCTGTGGCCACTTCCTTGGCGTCGTCCTTGTAGCGTTTCAGCGCATCGATGTTGGCGGTGTGGATGACAATGCCGTCGCGGATGACGCGTGCCTTGTCCTTGTTGTGCACCTTGCCGTCGATGACCAGGCCACCGGCCACGGTGCCCACCTTGGATATCTTGAACACCTGCTTCACCTCGATCTCGCCCGAAACGACTTCCTTCTTCACCTTGTCGAGCATGCCCTCCATGGTAGACTTCACTTCGTCGATGGCGTCGTAGATGATTGAATAGGTGTTGATTTCCACTCCCTCGCGCTCGGCCAGCTTGCGGGCGTCGGCACTTGGACGCACCTGGAAGCCCACGATGATGGCCTTTGATGCGGAAGCCAGCATGACGTCGTTTTCCGATATCTGTCCCACGGCCTTTGAGATGACGTTCACCTGAACCTTCTCCGTAGAGAGCTTGATGAAAGAGTCGGACAATGCCTCGATACTTCCGTCGGTGTCGCCCTTCACGATGATGTTCAGCTCGTGGAATTCGCCCAAAGCGATGCGGTGAGAGATGTCGTCGAGGCCGAGCGTCTTCGTGGTTCTGAGGCTCTGCTCGCGCTGCAGCTGCACGCGCTTGTTGGTGATGTCGCGGGCCTCCTGCTCGGTTTCCATCACGTGGAAAGTGTCGCCTGCGGTGGGAGCACCGTTCAGACCGAGAATGATGGCGGGCTCGGCAGGACCGGCTTCCTGTATGCGCTGGTTGCGCTCGTTGAACATAGCCTTGATGCGTCCGTAGCTGGTTCCGGCCACCACAATGTCGCCCACATGGAGCGTTCCGTTGGAAACGAGCACCGTTGACACGTAGCCGCGGCCCTTGTCGAGCGACGATTCAATGATGGAGCCAGTGGCCTTTCGGTTGGGGTTGGCCTTCAGGTCGAGCATCTCGGCCTCCAGAAGCACCTTCTCCAAGAGCTCGTCTACGCCGATGCCTTTCTTGGCAGAAATCTCCTGACTCTGGTATTTACCGCCCCATTCTTCAACGAGCAGGTTCATGTTGGCCAGGTCTTCGCGAATCTTATCGGGGTTGGCGCCCGGCTTGTCTATCTTGTTGATGGCGAACACCATCGGCACGTTGGCGGCCTGGGCGTGGGCGATGGCCTCCTTGGTGGTGGGCATCACCGAGTCGTCGGCTGCAATGATGATGATGGCAATGTCGGTAACCTGAGCACCACGGGCACGCATGGCGGTGAAGGCTTCGTGGCCCGGCGTGTCGAGGAATGTGATCTTGCGGCCGTCCTTCAGCTCCACGATGTAGGCGCCGATGTGCTGTGTGATGCCGCCAGCCTCACCGGCAATGACGTTGGTGTTGCGTATGTGGTCGAGCAGAGATGTCTTACCGTGGTCGACGTGTCCCATGACGGTGACGATCGGGGCGCGCGGAACGAGGTCGTTCTCGTCGTCTTCTTCCTCGGTGATGGCGTTCTGCACTTCGGCGCTTACGTACTCTGTGGTGAATCCAAACTCCTCGGCCACGATGTTGATTGTCTCAGCGTCGAGGCGCTGGTTGATGCTCACCATGATGCCGATTGACATGCAGGTGCCGATGACCTGGTTGACGCCCACGTTCATCATGGTGGCGAGCTCGCTCACCGTTACGAACTCCGTCAGCTTGAGCACCTTACTTCCTGCCTGTTCCTCGGCCATCTGCTCGTGCAGACGCTCCTGAACGGCGTCGCGTTTTTCCTTACGATACTTGGCGCCCTTCTTGTTCTGGCTCTGCTTGTTGGTAAGCCTTGCAAGCGTCTCCTTCACCTGGCGTGCCACGTCCTCCTCGTTCACCTCCAGAGGCTTCTGTGTGCGCTTCTTGTTCTTTTTCTTTCCAGGTCCGCCGTTGCCGTTGTTTCCGGCTCCGCCGTTCTTTCCTCCGGCATTGTTGTTTCCTCCGGGTTGCGGCTTGCGTCCTTCAGCTTCAATGTCCACACGCTCCTTGTTGATGCGCTGGCGCTTCTTCTTCTCGCCATTTCCGGCGTTGGCCTGCTTGGCCTTTTCCTCGCGTTCGCGTCGTTTCTCCTCTTTGGATTTCTTCTTCGGACGTGTACTCTGGTTGATGGCCGAAAGGTCGATTTTGCCGAGCACATTCACTTTTGGTGCCAGCTTTTTCTCGCTTTTCAGCGTGAACACTTCAGGCTCTTTCTTGGTCTGTTCTTCCGTGACAGCGGCGGGTTCCGGCTGTGTTGCGGCGGCCGTGTCGGCGCTTGCAGGACTGGTTTCTGCGGCCTTTGGTGCTGTTACTTCGGTGGTTTCAGCAGGCTTTTCCGGCTGTGTCGGCTTGCTGGGCTGCTCTTTCTTCTCGGCAGCTGTTTCTTTCTTTGTCTCGGGCTTTGGGCTGACGGCAGCAGCCTTCGGCTCCTCTTTCTTCTCAGCCTTTGCAGGCTCAGCTTTCTTTCCCAGATTGTTCAGGTCAATCTTTCCCAGCGGCTTGAACTGCTGTCTGGGCTCGCTTGGCGTGGTCACAACCTGAGCTGGCTTGGGCTGTTCGGCGGGTTTCTTCTTATCCTTCTGGTGTTTGGGGAACAACTTCTCAGCCATTCCCTTCACCTCCTTGTCCTTCTTGAACTGGCCGGCGAGCGCTTCATACTGCTCGTCGCTCAGCTTGAAGCTAAGGTCGGACCTCACTTCGCCCAGGTCGCTTCTCTTTTCAAGGAACTCCACTGCCGTCTGGAGTCCGATGTTCAACTCTCTGATTGCTTTGTTTAATCTTATACTCATTCTCTTTCGTTGTTGGGTGATGGTGATGGGTTCTGGGTGGTGGTGGTCAGCAAAAGCGTTGGCTCACACCTACACCCGCCACCAAAATGTGCTGAAATTCTTCTTATTGTTCAAATTCAGCCTTTAAGACGTTTATCAGCTGGTCTACGGTTTCTTCTTCGAGGTCAGCCTTTTCTACGAGCATGTCGCGCGGAGCATTGAGCACAGCCTTGGCTGTGTCGAGGCCAATGCCCTTTATGGCGTCGATCACCCACTGGTCGATTTCGTCGGAGAACTCGTCGAGGTAGATGTCCTCGTCTTCCTCGTTGGAGTCCACTTCGCGGAATACGTCAATGGTATATTCTGTCAGCATGGAGGCGAGCTTGATGTTGAGTCCGCCGCGGCCGATTGCCAGACTCACCTCTTCGGGTTGCAGGTAGACCTCAGCCTTGTGGTTCTCCTCGTCAACGGAGATGCTCGACACCTGTGCGGGGCTCAGTGCGCGCTGGATGAAGAGCTTGATGTTCGACGTGTAGTTGATGACGTCGATGTTCTCGTTGTTCAGCTCTCTCACGATGCCATGCACGCGGCTTCCCTTCACGCCGACGCATGCTCCCACGGGGTCAATGCGCTCGTCGTAGCTCTCCACGGCAATCTTTGCTCTTTCGCCAGGCATGCGGGCCACGCGGCGAATGGTGATGAGGCCGTCGTTGATTTCGGGAACCTCGGCTTCGAGCAGACGCTCCAGGAAGACGGGACTGGTGCGCGAAAGGATGATCTTCGGGTTGTTGTTCTCGTTGGTTACCTGATGAATGACGGCACGGATGGTCTCTCCTTTGCGGTACTGGTCGTTGGGAATCTGCTCGGCCTTCGGCAGAATAAGCTCGTTGTTCTCGTCGTCGACGAGCAGCACCTCGCGCTTCCACACCTGGTAGACCTCAGCACTGATGACCTGTCCCACACGGTCTTTGTACTTGTTGTAGAGCGAGTCGTGCTCCAGTTCGAGAATCTTTGAGGCCAGCGTCTGTCGCAGGTTCAGGATGGCGCGGCGTCCGAACTTGGCGAAGTCCACACGTTCCGACACTTCCTCACCCACTTCGTAGTCCTCTTCAATCTTGCGGGCATCGCTCAATGCCATCTCTTTGTTCTCGTCCTGCACTTCACCGTCGGCCACGATAATACGGTTGCGATAGATCTCGAAGTCGCCCTTGTCGGGGTTCACAATGACGTCGAAGTTGACGTCGCTGCCAAAGATCTTCGCAATCACGTTGCGGAAGCTCTCTTCCAGCACGCTCACCAGTGTGGTACGGTCTATCTGCTTGTCCGTCGTAAACTGGTTGAATGTATCCACCAAGCTGATGGATTCTGTTTTCTTTTTTGCCATAAGTATTTCTTTATTTTGTTTCTTGCTTACTTGAAGTTGATGAGGTATTTCGTGTATTTCACCTCATCCATGCTGAATGAATGGTCAACGTCGCGCAACTCGGGGCGTTTCTTTCCTTCCACCTTTGTCTTTTCCTGCGTGGTGACGACAAATGCCGGTGCGTCCACACTCTTCAGTATTCCTTTCACTTTCTTCCCGTCGGCCGTGAGCACCTCCACTTCCTTTCCGATGTGGTTCTCATATTGCTGCACCACTTTGAAGGGCTGTCCGAGGCCTGCCGATCCCACTTCGAGCTCGAAGTCTTCCTTGTCGCGGTTCAGGCGGTCTTCAATGAAGCGGCTCAGCTCCACGCAGTCCTCAATCCAGACACCGTCGGCATGGTCAATCTCTACGACAATCTTGTTGTCATTGCTAATTTCAACATCTACGAGAAAATACTCCTTGTCCTGGAGCCATTCCTCAACAATACCTTTTACGTTCTGCTTGTCAATCATAAATGCTTGTATAAATTAAAATGAGGAGCTCTCGGGGAGCCCCTCATTCCACTGAACGGGTGCAAAGGTACGAACTTTTCTTCACACCGCCAAATAATTTCGCAAATTATTGTCTGACAAGCAACTAAAAAGTGCGCTTTGTGCCTGTTTGCCTACTCAATTCTTGCAATTTCCTCAGCCGAAAGCCCTGTTGCCTGTGCTATTGTATCCACATTCATGTTCATGGCTTTCAATCGCCGTGCCGTCTGTATCTTTTCTTCTTGCATGCCTTTCTGCATGCCTTTTTCCATGCCTTCCTGCATACCTTTCTGCATGCCTTCCTGCATGCCTTTCTGCATGCCTTCCTCTACGGCGGCGTCATAGACAACGAGTCCGTCGCGATAGACCTTCAGACTGTTGTTGTACATGTCGCGCTCACGAGGCGTCATGCTGGCCACATCGGCAATTTCAAATAGTTTCTTGAAGACGGCATCTTGCGCGCCCCAAGGCATTCTGTTCAGGTTTTCCATATTCTTCAATACATAGATCCAACGTTCAAAATCATTCTTGCAATCATCCACTTCTTTGTGAAACAGAGGTAGCTGGATGAATGTCATGCGGATTCGGTCGGAGAAGATTTCCTTGTCCTGCATGTCCATCAAGGCCACGTCTGTCCTGAACTTGTTGGGAAAGTTCGCTGTGGCAAAGTTCATGAAGAACACACCATAGACAGCCTTCACGTCGTATTTCCAATCGCCTCGCTTTCCTTGGTTCACAATGCTGTTGGACATATAGTACACGGCACGCTCCTTGAAATGGTTCTGTGATTTGTTCTGCATTTCCACAATGATGTGCTCACCTGTCGATGTGCGACAGTAGATATCATAGATAAGTGAACGGTCTGCTGTCGTCGACAGGTCTGGCAACTGCTCTTTGTCCAGAAAGGTCAGGTCCTCAATGTGCCGCTCGCCGTAGAGAAGACCATTGAGGAAATCTATCAGTAAGTCCTTGTTCACCTCTTGTCCGAAGATTCGTTTGAAACCAACGTCGGTGAATGGGTTGATGAATCTGCTCATTTTCTTTCTTTTCTTTTCTTTTTCAGCAATCAATTGTTTATCTTGTCTAAAAGAGAGCGCAGGCTTCTTTGATATACAACCGGAAGAATTGTCCTGGGCTCGCTTAAGGCCGATGCAAAGATACGTTTTTTTCTTTATCCATGCAATTATTTGTGCAAAAGTTGGTGATTTTTTTGCCGCCTCGCTTTTTTGCGTTACCTTTGCATGGCTTTTTATGGAGAAGAATATGTCGAAGAAAATCCTGTTTGTGTGTCTGGGAAACATCTGCCGCAGTCCGGCTGCGCAGGGCGTCATGGAGCGACTCATAGAGGAGAACGGCCTGCAGGCGTTGTTCTCGGTAGACAGCGCCGGCATCGGTTCGTGGCACGCCGGACAGCTTCCCGACCGCCGCATGCGCCAGCACGCCCAGCGCCGTGGTCTCAGTCTGACGCATCCTGCCCGACAGGTGCGCGCCATCGACTTCGAACGGTTTGACTACATCATCGGCATGGACGACGAGAACATCCACGACCTGCGCCGTCTGGCTCCGTCGCAAGAGGCTGCCGGACGCATCCTCTGCCTTGCCGACTTCCTGCGCCACCATCCCGGCCAGACCACCGTTCCCGACCCTTATTACGGTGGCCCTCAGGACTTCGAACTAGCCCTCGACCTCATCGAGGATGCCTGTGCCACACTTCTCGACTGGCTCTTAGTCCAGCCCTGAAGCAGGGCCTAGTATTCTATATCTTTATCACGAATTAGAGAATTTGAGAATTTATGCCTTCAAGAATTAAGAATGGCGCAAAAAAATCTCAAATTCTTAAATTCGTGATACTCTAAAATTCAGGGATTTTCGCTGAGAAGCCGCTTGCATCGCACGACGGCGAGGGTGGCCCAGAGGAGGAGGGCGACGCGGAGGAGGAGCGGGCAGTAGGCCGGCATCATGCCGAGGAAGAAGGCGGCCTGCGCCTCGAGGAGGGCGAGGGTGTGGCGGTTGTCGAGCGGACGGTCGAGCACCTGGGCATAGTAGCGTGTCAGTCTTGAAAGGCTGATGCGTGTGAGCTTGCTCAGGCTGAGTGTGGCCTGAAGGGCGAGACGACGGGTGGCGGCGGCCAGCTGCGTGAAGGTCTGCGGGCGGGTCTGGAGTGTCATTTGGGTGTTCATGTTCTATTCTTTTTTTGTTGTTTTACTTGTCTGTCGTGGAGGGAGAGCCGTGGGGCGTTCCTCTTTCCGACTGCAAAATTACGGGGTGTTTGTGCACAATATGTTCACATATTCTGCTTTTTTTGTTAAATCGCGGTAAAAAGGTGGCGCGAGTCTGGAAGTTTGTGCGTCAGGGAGTATCAAGGAAGGCTGAGCGGGTGTGTGGAACAATGCGCCGGCAAAAATAGATATCCGTTGAATCTGTGTCATCCGTGTTCGTTTGTTTTATGAACACAGATTGCACGGATTGACCGGATTTTTCAGTTGATAAGAAAAAAATAATTCGTTTGATTCGTCAAATTCGTTGTCGACATAGGTGTGGGCGCTTCGCGAGAACGACCGTTTCGGCGGCCGAGGATGCCATCGCTCCCAGACAAAAACGCCATACGTGAAAGAGGAAGTTGACGAGTTTGAGCAAAAAAGACGGCAGATTTCTGAAACAAAGACGCCAGATTTTTTAAATAAAGACGGCAGATTTCTGAAACAAATCTAATGGAATCGTTGAACGAAATCAATGGATTTGTTGAACGATATCAATGGGTTTGTTGAACGAAATCAATGGAATGGTTCTTTGATATTGGCGAAACAGGCGTCGCGTTTTGGCGCTTTTCCTCTTTGAGATTGCAGGATTGCCGGGCTATTTAACGCATGTTACATTTCCTGTCCCCCCGTTTTTTTGTCGGAAAACGTTTGGCTGTTTGTGGGAAAATGCTTATTTTTGCACGAAAAATCGGCAATCATGAACATGAAAAAACAAGTCATTGCAGCGCTGTTGGCGCTGTCTCCGTTAGTTTTTGCCTCTGCACAGTCTATGGACGAATGGCAGGACATGTCAGTGAACAGTGTGAACAGGCTGACCTCTCACACCAGTTTCTTCCCCTTCGAAAACGAGTCTGCGGCCCTGCGCGGCGATGCCTCGCAGTCGGCCAACTACCTGTCGCTCAACGGCACGTGGGCGTTCAGCTGGGTGGAACATGCCGACCAGCGTCCCACCGACTTCTTCCGCACCGACTACGACGCGTCGTCGTGGGGCACCATGCCCGTTCCCGGCATGTGGGAGCTCAACGG
The DNA here is from genome assembly GCA_017509155.1 of Prevotella sp. GTDB lineage: Bacteria > Bacteroidota > Bacteroidia > Bacteroidales > Bacteroidaceae > Prevotella. The sequence continues at coordinate 28,871 of JAFWQE010000162.1, read as the reverse complement.
CTTTGGCGACCCTGAATACGTGAACATCGGCTTTGCCTGGCGTGGACATTTCCACATGCCCACGCAGAAAGACACCGTGGGCAGCGGCCTGCTGAAGCGCGTGGAAGACCCCCGCGGCGGTGTCTATCCCCGAGGCTATTGCCCCCCGCCCACCAAGGACAACCACGTGGGCAGCTATCGACGCACCATCAGTGTGCCCGACAGCTGGGACGGACGCCAGGTGATTGCCCACTTCGGCAGCGTAACGGCGTGCATCTATCTGTGGGTGAACGGTCAGTACGTAGGCTACAGCGAGGACTCGAAGGTGGCCTGCGAGTTCGACATCACCCCCTATCTGCAGAAGGGCGACAACCTGATTGCCTTCCAGGTTTTCCGCTGGTGCGACGGCTCATGGTGCGAGGACCAGGACTTCTGGCGCCTTTCCGGCGTGGCGCGCGACAGCTATCTGTATTGCCGCGACGCCAATGACCACGTGGACGACCTGCGCATAGAGACCACCTTGGACGATGACTACTACAACGGAATCCTCAAGGTGAGCGCCCAGCAGACGGGCAACGGCAAGCTCGGCTACACACTGCTCGACGCCGAGGGACGCGAGGTGGCCATGACAGAGCAGGAGCCCGGCGTCTTCCTCGTGAAGAACCCACAGAAATGGACTGCCGAGACGCCCTACCTCTATACGCTGGTGACAACGCTGGCAAAGGTTCCTGAAGTGAAGAAGGGCCGCAAGGCCAAGCCGGCACCTGTGGTGGAGAAGCGCTACGAGTTCATAGCCCAGAAGGTGGGCTTCCGTCGCGTGGAGATACGTAATGCGCAGCTGCTCGTCAACGGACAGCCTATATATATTAAAGGTGTGGACCGCCATGAGATGGACCCCGACGGCGGTTACGTGGTGAGCCGCGAGCGCATGGTGCAGGACATTGAGCTGATGAAGCGCTTCAACATCAACGCCGTGCGCACCAGCCACTACCCCGATGACCCCGTGTGGTATGACCTTTGCGACCAGTATGGCATCTATCTCGTGAGCGAGGCCAACCAGGAAGGCCACGGATTCGGCTACAACCCGAACGAAGCCATCAGCCGCACGAAGCTCTTCGCCCAGCAGATCCTGGAGCGCAACCAGCACAACGTGCAGGTGAACTTCAACCATCCCAGCGTCATCATCTGGAGTCTGGGCAACGAGACCATAGACGGCCCGAACTTCTCGGCTGCCTATGACTGGATAAAGACACAGGACCAGCAGCGCCCCATTCAGTGGGAACAGGCCCACGGCGGGCGCAACACCGACATCATGTGTCCGATGTATGCCAGCCACAGCTGGTGCGAACGCTACAGCCAGGACGACTCAAAGACCAAGCCGCTCATACAGTGCGAGTACAGCCATGCCATGGGAAACTCGAGCGGTGGATTCAAGGAATACTGGGAGCTGGTGCGCAAATACCCCAAGTATCAGGGCGGATTCATCTGGGACTTCGTAGACCAGGCCCTCCACGGGAAAGGCGGCTACACCTACGGCGGCGACTACAATCAGTACGACCCATCGGACAACAACTTCAACTGTAATGGTCTGGTAAGCCCCGACCGCGTGCCCAATCCGCAAATGTATGAGGTGGGCTACTACTACCAGAACATCTGGGCCGAGCCGCTCGACGTGCTCAACGGCAAGCTGCGCGTGAAGAACGAGAACTTCTTCCGCGACCTGAGCAACGTGCGTCTGGAGTGGACGCTGGTGCGCGACGGTGAGACGGTGAAGAGCGGAACCGTGGACAAGCTGGACTGCCCCGCGCAGGAGAGCTGCTACGTGGAGCTGCCCCTGTCGGCCAGTCTCATCGGTCCTGCGGGCGAGTATTGGCTCAATGTTGACTTCCGCCTGAAAGATGCCGAGCCGCTGATGAAGGCCGGGCAGGTGGTAGCCTACGAGCAGATGCTCTTCAGCGATGCATCTGGGCGCGTGGATGTCACCGACTGCCGTGGCGCCATGAAGCTGAAGAAGGGCAAGGAGGACATCACCATCACCAACGAAGGCATGAGCATCCGCTTCGACATGCAGACAGGATGGCTCAGCGAATACACCGTGGGCGGGCAGCGACTGCTCGGCGATGGCGGCACGCTGAAGCCCTCGTTCTGGCGCGCCGTGACCGACAACGACATGGGTGCAGGCATACAGCGGCGCTACGCCGTGTGGAAAGACCCGCAGATGAAGCTCACGTCGCTCACCGCAAGGAAAGACCGCAGGCAGCACCGATGCTACGTGGTGGCCACCTACGATATGCCCGACGTGGAGGCCCGCCTCACCATCACCTACGGCATAGAGGCCTGCGGACGCATCACCGTGGAGCAGAAAATGGTCGCCAATGTGGAGGGAATACGCCAGGCCAAACAGCCCGAACTGCCCCGCGAGATCATGCTCCGCTACGGCATGGTCATGCAGATGCCCTACGACATGGATCACAGCCTGTTCTACGGACGTGGCCCCGTGGAGAACTACGCCGACCGCAAGCTCTCGCAGCGCGTGGGCATCTACGAGCAGACCGCCGACGAACAGTTCTATCCCTACATACGTCCGCAGGAGACGGGACTGAAGAGTGACGTGCGCTGGTGGCAGCAGACCAACGGCGGCGGAACGGGACTGCGCATCGATGCCGACAAGCTTTTCTATGCCTCGGCACTGCACTATGACATCAGCGACCTGGACGAGGGGCTCGACAAGCACCAGCGCCATGTGCAGGACGTTCCGAAGTCGCGCTTCACCAATCTCTTCATCGACGCTGAGCACAGCGGCGTGGGCGGCATCAACAGCTGGAGCATGGAAGGCTTCGCCATGCGGCAATACCGCGTCAGCTATGGTGACAAGACGCTGAAATTCACCATCAGTCCCGTCCGTTAGAACCCATAAGCTGAGGGCGCGCCTCCGAGCCGGTCACCTGCCGTCTTGCACAGGTTGTGCAACGGTGGTGGCGGTTTCGGAGGCCCGCCCTCCAATGTGCTGTTATTTAGTTTAGGGACTTTCCATTTATCACACGTTTGAGAATCAGCGTATTTTTATTTCATCCACCACAGCCTTCCCCAAGTGAGGGGGATAAGAAAACTGAAGACGGATGAGACGGATGGCACGGATAATTTGTTGAATTATTAGACGCCACCTTAATTTTAACCTTTTTTTTACGCTTTTATTTTTGTTGGTTTTATCAAAAAACACTATTTTTGCAAAAAAATAACATGAATATGATATTAGTCAAAAGATAGCAGACACATTGCCATCAACAAGGAGCGACAATACAGATTATAGTACGTATGTGCAAATATATCATCATGTTCAACCAAATACACAATGATTATGAAAAAGTTTTTGTTACTTATGTTCATTCCGTTGCTGTTTGCCTGCGGCAATGATGACGAAGCCTCACCTCAAGACGAAGGTCAGAGGAGTGTGACTGAAAAGCGCCAAATTGCTGGATTTCCAATGGAGATAGAGGGAATCAGCAAGGATGACTTCATGACAGTGTTCAAGGCGCATGCCTGGAAAAGGGCGGCATGGAACGATGTGGCAGAAGACGGAACAAAGGGTATTCCGTCGATGATTGGAGTCAACGGTCAGTTCTTCTACGTGAAACCCGATGGCACCATCAGAGACTTCTTCATTAGCTATCTTGATCTTCACACGCTTGCCTTTGCTGATGGTGTGAAGTTCGACTACGATGAGACCACCAATGAGTTGGTGATAGGTAGTGGGGAACTGAGTTGCTTTCTGGCCTTCAACAACCGGCTTACCGTTATCTCGATTTCCGATGAACGACTGCAGCTCATTGAGAAGGCACGCGAGATTGACCACCAATCTGGCCTCTACTACATCTATTACGACCTGAGGGCCATGACGCCTGATGAGCTGGCCGATGCCACTGAGCATGCCGTTGATGTGGCGACGTTGCAGAAGCCATAGTGTTAGGGCTTGCAGGAGTCATCTGCGCAGGAGACTCCTGTAAGCCTTGAATGTAGTATCCTGCAACTTGTATTACAATTGTTCTGTCCTGTTTTCTCGAGTCCCTTCTCTGCCGACAGACCCCGCTTAGTCTGAAAAAAGCATAAAATCCACCTGTTTTCTCGGAAAATCCACCAATAATGCAGGTTTTATTCGTACATTTGCATGTCATATTGCCACATCTCTAATAACGAATAATAAAACCTGACTATGAGGAAAATGAGAATCCTTGCCACGATGGCCGTGGCAGCCATGGCCACATTGTCGGCCAGCGCGCAGCACCAGATGACGGTGCAGGCCAAGAAACTGGGGGCGCCCATTCAGCCCACTATGTACGGAATCTTCTTCGAAGACATCAACTTCGGTGCCGATGGTGGCCTCTATGCCGAGCTGGTGGAGAACCGCTCGTTTGAGTTCCCGCAGCGACTGATGGGCTGGAACACTTTCGGACAGGTGGAAGTGAAGGACCAGAAACCTGCTTTTGAGCGCAATCCGCACTACGCATCGCTCAAGGGAAGCGGCCACCGCGACAAGTTCACCGGACTGGAGAACCGCGGTTTCTTCGGCATAGGTCTGAAGAAGGGCATGAAGTATGACTTCTCCGTCTATGCACGTACCAACGACGGCGCCGACGCCCGCATCCGCGTAGAGCTGATTGGCAGCGACAACGAGGTGATGGCCAAGCAGGGCATCGCCATCAAGGGTGGAGAGTGGAAGAAATATACTGCCACGCTGGAATCGCCAAAAACCGACGCCAAGGGCTACATGCGCGTCTACCTGGAAGGCCAGAAAGGCGTCGACCTCGACCACGTAAGCCTCTTCCCGCAGGACGCATGGAAGGGACTGCTCAGGGCCGACCTCGTGAAGGATCTGAAGGACTTGCACCCAGGTGTTTTCCGCTTTCCGGGCGGTTGTATTGTCGAAGGCACCGACCTGGGTTCGCGCTATCAGTGGAAGAATTCTGTCGGACCGGCCGAGAACCGTCCGCTCAATGAGAACCGCTGGAACTACACTTTCCCCCATCGCCTTTATCCCAATTACTACCAGAGCTACGGACTTGGCTTCTACGAGTTCTTCCTGCTCTCCGAGGAGATTGGCGCACAGGCACTGCCCGTTCTGAGCTGCGGTCTGGCCTGCCAGTTCCAGAATCCCGACGAGAACGCAGCACAGTGCCACGTGGCTGTTGACGACCTGCAGCCCTACATCGACGATGCGCTCGACCTCATAGAGTTTGCCAACGGCTCCACCGACACCAAGTGGGGCGCCCTGCGCGCACAGATGGGTCATCCCGAGTCGTTCAACCTGCAGCAGATAGGCATCGGCAACGAGCAGTGGGGACCGCTCTATCCCGAGCGTCTGGAGAAGTTTATCGCCGCCATTCGCGCCAAATATCCGAAGATGAAGATAGTGGGCACCAGCGGCCCAAGTCCCGACGACAAGGACGGAAAGCAGTTCACTTACGGATGGGAACAGATGACCCGCCTGAAGGCCGACCTCGTGGACGAGCACTATTATCGCTCGCCGCAGTGGTTCATGGAGAACGTTACGCGATACGACAACTACAACCGCAAAGGCCCGAAGGTGTTCGCCGGCGAATATGCTTGCCACATCGATGCCAACCCAGCTAGTCCTACGGGCAAGAACGTTTTTGAGGCTGCACTCGCCGAGGCTGCCGTCATGACGGGCTTCGAGCGCAACGCCGACATCGTGCACATGGCCACCTACGCCCCGCTGTTCTCGCATGTGGAGGGCTGGCAGTGGCGTCCCGACCTCATCTGGATGGACAACATGACCACCGTGCGCACCCCCAACTACTACGTTCAGCAGCTCTACGGCCAGAACCCCGGGACACACGTGCTCCCGCTGACCGAAGGCAAGAAGCCCGTGACCGGACAGGACGGCCTCTGCGCCTCGGCCACCTACGACGCCAAGACCAAGGGCTACATCGTGAAGATAGTGAACACCAGCGACCAGCCGCAGGCCATCGAGCTGACCTTCAAGGGCATCAAGACCCTGGGCAACGGCAAGGTGACGACGCTGCATGCCGACAACCCGCGCGCCGAAAACACCATTGAAAAGAAGAACGCCGTGGTGCCTCAGACCAAAGACGTGCCTGCCAGCGAAGTGCAGGGCAACGTTCTGAAGACCAGCGTTCCGGCAAAGACATTCGCCGTATACCGTTTCTAATAGGAGTTTGGGAGTTCTCTGCAGTAGAGAACTCCCAAACGACTAAACTTCACTTAACAACAACTTTCCGTCCATTCCTGAAGTACACCCCTTTGGCCTTCGGCTGACCATTGAGTTTCTTTCCGTCGATGAGCTTCCAGAAAGGAGCCCAAGAGTCGCAGAAGCCTGAGACTCTTGAACTCCTATCATGTCGTGCCGCGTACTCACACGGACTTCTTGCTATTTCCTTCTCTTTTCCACGCTGACCTTTCCGTCCTCGTAGGTCTTTCGGATGATGCGCAGTCCGCCGGCATCGTTGCTCACTTGCGTGCCATCAGGCGCGAAGGTCTCCGTGCGCAGCAGCTGGCTGTCGTTGTCGGTTGTGCTGATTTCCGTGGGCATATTCTGCTCTTCTACGAGGGTGATGGTGAGCGTTACGCCGCTGCCGTTCTGCACGGCCACGTCGTGCAGGGCGACATAGTGCGTGCCCGAAACCTTTGCGCGGAAGCCGTCGGTCCGGGTTCCGTTGTCGGTGGCATACACCTCAGTGCCGTCGGGCGCGTATGCTTCCAGCATGCAGGCGCGGCTGGCTGTGAGCGTGATGGAGTCGCCTTTGTTGACGTAGGTCTGGAACCAGTGGATGGTGTTAGGTGCAGGCTCGGCCACCGTCTGCGGCGTTCCCGCGATGACGGGCTCGAAGCTTGCCCAGCCAATATAGGGACCTGTAATCAGACCACCCACGCGGAAGTCGATCACGTCTTTAGATACCTCCACCGACTGATGGTCCACGTCGAAGAAGCGCACCGTGAGCTTGTTCTTGGCCCAGGCGTAGGCCTTGTTGTCGACCACTGCAAAGGCGTAGCGCCGCGAGCTGAACACCTCGTCGCCCAGGTCGAGCGAAATGTCGAGCAGGAATGGATTGTCGGTCGATGCCACCTCCTGCACGTGCATGTTCTCTCCGTCGTTGAGCCAGTATTCATATCTGATGATGTGGTTGCCGCCTGTGGGCCGTTTCCAGAAATAGGCCGACTTCGTGTCTGCGGCCACTCCGTGCTTGGTGAGCAGCACCATGTTCAGGCAGTGGAAGCCGTTGGCCACATCGTTCACGTCGACATTGATGACAGCCGTGCCGTTGCTGGCGTTCACGGTGCCGCGCCCCACCACGCGCCCGTCAACCGATGCCACATAGGTCATGGGCTGAAGGTCGGCTGCGGCGGGAGCCTTGACGAAATAGAGCGTGCGCGGTGAGCTCCACACATTGGAGCCGTTCTCGCTCACCATCATCCTCAGCGTGTGGAAGCCTTCGGCCAAGTTGCGCGCGTTGACGTTCCACGTGCCGCTGCCCGAGCCGGCAACCGTCGTCGGCGCGTCTTGGTCGAACCAGTAGCGGTATTGGTATTGTGCCTGCATGGTGGAGGTGAACAGTGCCGCTATCAGCGTCAGTATGATTGTTCTTTTGTCATGCATAATTCGTACAGCTTAAGTAACTATTTGTAATGACGAATCAGAAGAATCAGAGAATGAGCCTGTTATGCTCATTGTGGCATCTCCACTTTGATGCTGACGGGGAGTATTCCGTTGGTGGTGGACTCCGGTGCTTCGAACTTGGTGACCTGTGGTGCAGAGGTGAGCGGGCTGAAAGGTACCAGACCGCCGTAGATGCCCATCTGCTTTCCGTCGCCGCCCAGAAGCGTTCCGGCGGCTCCGGTGGTCAGTTTGTAGAAGTCGTAGGTGTCGGTCCAGTTCGTGCCGTCGAAGTTTGCAAAGATGGTGTTGATGCCAACCGAAAGTGCTGTGTTCGACTGGCCCGTCTGGTTGACGAACATGTCTGAGTTGGTGCTGTAGCAGTTCTGGCAGTCAACCGATGCAGGCGGATAGTAGTCAAGCATCCCGTTCAGCAGGAAACTGTTGCACAGCTGGCCCTGCACGATGCCTGGGGTCCAGCCATCGCCTCCGTTCAGCTTGGCCACGCAGTTCATCATGAACACGGTGGACGATTGTGTTTTACTGGAAATCAGCTTGATGACGCTGTTGTAGAACGAAACGGAGCTGTTGTTGGGAATGTTGATATGTCCAAGAATGTAGCAGTCTACGAAGCTCACGTTTGTCCACCCAATATTGGCGCTGAAGTAACTCATGTCGCTAATGCAGCACTTCAGGAACTGCGCGTCTTTCAGTCCGCAGTTGTTGGCGAAATTAATGCGCTCCCGAATGCACACTCCCTCCAGCTTCAGACGGTAGCTGGTGGTAGAATACTCCTGCAGTGAAGGGGAAAAAGAGAATGTCGGAATGCCGTTGAGCACGGTGGAATGGATGCTTTTCTCCGGCACATCGGTCATGCCGGCGCCACGAATGGTGATCAGCTTGTTGAACGTAAAGCCGGCATTGAACTGTCCAGGTGAGAGAACAATGGTGTAGCCATGGGAGGCCGAAGTGTGGGCATCTTTCAGTGCATCGGCGCCATAGAAGGTGCCCTCAACGTTGCCCTCAGTGTCGATGAGTGTGGCCACGAGTGTGGTCTGGGCCTGTGCTGTCAGCCCTGCCAACAGCAACAGCAGTGATAGTAAGATTTTCTTCATGGTTTGTTCTATTGATAAATAAAGGTGATGAATTCAGTCCTGCATTCGCTCAACTTCCAGCTGCTTGCGGCATGCTATGGTTGCAGAGATGGAGTGTTGTTGCTGCAAAGGTAGTCATATTTGTTTACATTTGCAAGCGTTTTGCCGTTTTTCTTGCATTCTGCGGTGCAATTGTGATGGCTTGAACACGCCAGTTTCAGGCCGCCTAACCGCCATTCTCAGGCACCTAAACCGCCATTTTCGAGAAACAAATCCATTGAAATCGTTCAACGATTCCATTGGTTTTGTTCAACGATTCCATTGACTTCGTTGAACGATTCCATTGGATTTGTTTCAGAAATCTGCCGTTTTTGTTTCAAAAATCTGCCGTTTAAACTGCTTTTATCTGGCAGATTTCTGGCGCTAGACTCTTCAAACAGAGCAGATGTGCTGACGTCTGCAATTCCTGCAACCCCTGCGCTCGGCCAAGGTCAACGGTCCTTGGACGTTTTGCTTGCAGAGAACCCCTGATTCCCACAACTTCCGAAAGCCAGCGTAAAACCATTTTGCCGTAAAAACAGCGCGATTACTTACGGTATTCACCTTGGCGACCGCGCGTTTGTTCTTTTTTTCACTTTTTTTGCAAATAATTTGCTCAATGAAAAAAAAACGTGTACATTTGCAAATTGAATTGTCACACCCTATCGATTTCTAAGCGTAATAATAAAAATAAAATATAGTTTTTTATGAGAAGAAGACTGATTTTTACATTAGCTTGCCTGCTCCTCTCGCTGGGAGCGGCATTGGCTCAGACAACTTTGTCTGGTACAGTCGTATCGTCTGAAGATGGCGAACCGGTGATTGGTGCGTCTGTTCTGGTGAAAGGTACGAGACAAGGTGTAGCTACAGACATTGACGGACAGTTCACGCTGACCACGAGTCAGAAGAACCCGCAGCTTGTCATTAGCTTTATCGGAATGAAAACAGTGACCGTGAAAGGTGGTCAGAACATGAAGATCACCCTGCAACCCGACGGCACTTCGCAGCAACTGGACGAGGTGGTTGTCACCGGTATGCAGAAGATGGACAAGCGATTGTTTACCGGTGCTGCCACAAAGGTGGACGCCGAAAAGACGAAACTCGACGGTGTGGCCGACGTGAGCCGTGCGCTGGAAGGACGCGCAGCCGGTGTGTCGGTGCAGAATGTGTCGGGTACGTTCGGTACGGCGCCGAAGATCCGCGTGCGTGGTGCCACCTCCATCTACGGTAGTTCCAAGCCCCTGTGGGTCATCGATGGTGTGATTCAGGAGGATGCTGTCGACGTGAGCGCCGACGACCTGTCGAGCGGTGACGCCGTGACGCTGATCTCAAACGCCATTTCCGGTCTGAGTGCCGACGACATAGAGAGCTTCCAGATTCTGAAGGACGGCTCGGCCACCTCCATCTATGGTGCACGCGCCATGGCAGGTGTGGTGGTCATCACCACCAAGCGTGGTAAGGCCGGACGCAGCAGCATCAACTATACAGGCGAGTTTACCTATCGTCTGAAACCCAGCTACAGGAACTACAACATCTCGAACTCGCAGGAGCAGATGGGTATCTACAAGGAGATGGCCGCCAAGGGATGGCTGGAATTCTCGGCACTGGCCAACGGTAGCACGGCAGGTCTCTACGGTAAGATGTACAACCTGATTGCGCGCTACGACGAGACTTCGGGACAGTTCGGACTGCCCTACACCGACGCTGCCATGAACGCCTACCTGCAGCAGGCTGAGTTCCGCAACACCGACTGGTTTGACCTGCTCTTCAAGGACAACATCATGCAGAACCACTCGGTGAGCATTTCCACTGGTACGGAGAAGGCCAACCTCTACGCATCTGTCTCGGTCATCAACGACCCGGGATGGACCAAGGACTCGAAGGTGGAGCGCTACACGGCCAACATGAACGCCACGTTCAACCTGTCGAAGAAACTCAGCGTCAGCCTGCTCACCAACAACAGCTGGCGTAAGCAGCAGGCACCGGGCACACTGAGCCAGAGCACCGACGTGGTGAGCGGCTCTGTGAACCGTTCGTTCGACATCAACCCCTACAGCTATGCCATGAACACGTCGCGCACGCTTGATCCCAACCAGATCTACACGCGCAACTATGCTCCGTTCAACATCTTCGACGAGCTCGACAACAACTACATCGACCTCGCCATCAACGACATGAAATACCAGGCCGAGGCCACTTGGAAGCCCGTCATGGGACTCGAGCTGCACGCCATGGGCGCCTATCGCACGGTGACCAGCCGTCAGGAACACATCATCCTGAACCACTCTAACATGGCTGAGGCCTACCGCGCCGGTGTGGGCGACCCGAACAGAATGTACAGCAACCCGTACCTCTATCAGGACCCCGACAAACCCAACTCGCAGCCTATCTCCGTGATGCCCGTCGGCGGTATCTTCATCCGCGACGACAATACGATGGAGCAGCTGCAGTTCCGTGCAACGGCTCAGTTCAACAAGATCTGGCACGACACCCACATCATGAACCTCTTTGGCGGTATGGAAGCCAACAAGGTGGAGCGTGAGGCTCAGTATGAGGGACAGTATGGCGTGGACTATGAGAACGCCCGCCTGCACATCCCCAACTCCGACTTCTACAAGCAGGCCAAGGAAGAAGGCACGACGCTGTGGAGCGGTAGCAAGTCGTGGACGCGCAACCTCGCCTACTTCCTCAGCGGAAGCTATTCCTACAAGGGCCGCTATACGCTGAACATGACCGGCCGCTACGAAGGAACCAACGGACTGGGAAAGAGCCGCAGCTCGCGCTGGCTGCCCACATGGAACGTGTCGGCAGCATGGAACGCCCACGAGGAGGCATGGATGCAGAAGTGGATGGAGAACACCGACTACAAGCTGTCGCACGCCTTGCTGCGCCTGAGCTACTCGCTCACCGCCGACCGCGTGCCCTCGTTCGTGTCGAATGCACGGCCTATCTTCTACTCTTACAACATCTGGCGCCCCGTGGCTGAGCAGCAGGAGCAGGGCATCTACATGAGCAACATTGCCAACACCGAGCTCACCTACGAGAAGAAGAAGGAGTTCAACGTCGGCGTGGAACTCGGTTTCCTGCACAACCGCATCAACCTGGCCTTCGATGCCTACTGGCGTAACAACTACGACCTGATTGGAACCATCAAGACGCAGGGTGCCGGCGGCGTGCTCACCAAGTATGCCAACGTGGCAACCATGAAGTCGAGCGGTTACGAGGCTACGCTTTCCACGAAGAACATCCAGACAAAGGACTTCAACTGGACAAGCGACCTGACCTTCTCTTATGCGAAGAACGAGATTACCGACCTGGAGAGCCGCTCGAACGTCATCAACCTTATCACCGGAACCAGCAGCGACCACTTCCGCGTGGGCTATCCGCGTTCGGCTCTGTTCAGCATCCCGTTCATGGGCCTGAACGACGAAGGTCTGCCCACCTTCCTGAACGAAGACAACGACCATGTGGTGAGCGACATCTACTTCCAGGAGTATGAAAAGCTCGGCTTCCTGGTCTATGAAGGTCCCACAGAGCCCACCATCACCGGTGGTCTGAACAACATGTTCACCTGGAAGAACTGGCGACTGAACGTGTTCATCACCTATTCGTTCGGCAACAAGGTGCGTCTCGACCCGCAGTTCTCTGCCGGCTACAGCGACATGAGCGCCATGCCTAAGGAGTTCAAGAACCGCTGGGTGGTGCCCGGTGACGAGAAGATCACCGACATTCCCACCATCGCCAGTGTGCGCCAGTACTACAACAACAACCAGCTGGGCTATGCCTACAATGCCTACAACTACTCGACCGCACGCGTGGCCGACGGTGGTTTCATCCGCATGAAGGACATCTCGCTGACCTACGACGTGCCGCATTCTTTCACCAACAAGATCGGACTCTCTACAGCATCGCTGAAACTGGACGCCACCAACCTGTTCCTCATCTATGCCGACGACAAGCTCAACGGACAGGATCCTGAGTTCGTCAACTCAGGTGGTGTGGCCACTCCTATGCCTAAGCAGATTACGTTCACCGTACGTCTTGGTATCTAACGCGCGTACATTTTTATATATAATAGGAATAAACAGAAGAAAGATATGAAAATCGTAAAATATATATCAGTTGCTGCACTGCTGACACTGGGACTCGTCTCTTGCGACGACTTCCTCGATCAGGAGCCCGATGAGCGTATTGAAATCAACGATGTGGACAAGGTCGTTTCGCTTCTCAAGAGCGCCTACTGTACGGCCAACTATGGCTGGCTCTGCGAGTTGTCGAGCGATAACCTCATGGACAACAACGCTCCTCACTATCCTGCATCCAACGATGACAAGAAGCAGACACTTGTGCATTACAACCTTCAGCCCTATGAACGTATGGACGATGAGATCTTCCGCTTCGAACAGGTGAAGTCGTCGACGGGTTCCGACTCGCCCTCTCACATCTGGGAAGACTGCTACAACGCCATTGCAACAGCCAACCATGCGCTCGTCTATCTCGACCAGATTGAAGAGAAAGAGCGTCAGGAAGCTGCCGCAACGGGCGCAGCGTATGCACCGTCGGCTAAAGAGAATGCCGCACGCGGCGAGGCGCTGCTCATTCGTGCCTACTATCATTTCGTGCTTGTGAACATCTTCTCTCAGGCATACAAGAACGAAGAGGCCAGCCGGCAGGACATCGGTATTCCGTATGTGACCACGCCCGAGGACAAGGTGCTCGTGAACTACGACCGTTCCGACGTGGCTGAAACCTACGCAAAGATACGCGAAGACCTGGAAGCAGGACTCAAGCTCGTGGTGAACACCTACTACGAGAAGCCCAAGTGGCACTTCAACGTGAATGCAGCCCACGCCTTCGCAGCGCGTTTCTACCTCTACACCCGCAACTATGAGAAGGTGATTGAACATGCAGATGCCGTGCTGGAGCCTGGCACCGCCAACCTGCCTAATCTGCTCATGCGCTACGACGGATTTGCCAACTGCACCTATGGTGACGACTACGCCAACGTGTGGCAGAATGCCGATCTCAACAACAACATCATGCTGGTGGCGACGCACTCCACGTCGTCGCGCCGTGCCGCAGGCTATCGCTACGGTCAGATTTCCACCGCACTGCAGTCCACCATCTATCACCTTGGCCCCAACTGGCGCTGGTATGTCATTCCCTGTGCCTACGTCTCGGGCATGACCTTCTACCGCAGCAACCAGGACTACGGATTCATGTCGATGAAGTCGGGCGAGACCTTCGAGTACACCGACAAAGTGGCCGGCATTGGCTACGCTCACGTCATCCGTCGTGAGTTCACCTGCACCGAGCTGCTGCTCGAACGTGCTGAGGCCAAGCTGCTGAAGAAGAATCCCGATGTGGATGGTTGCGTGGAAGACCTTATCGCCTACGACAACAGCCGCTGGACGTTTACCGAGGACGACGAGCGCACCTTCCGCAACGGCAACGCTCTGGTGGATCTGACCCGTGCCACGCTGGAAAGCTACTACAGCAAGCCCGTGAACTACAACTGCTTCGAGAACTGGGACTTCACGCAGAACATGAGTCCTGACTTCGTCATTCCGCAGAACCTGGTGGTCTATATGAACGCCATCAACGACATGCGCCGCTTTGAAACCAACTGGGAAGGACTGCGTTTCTTCGACCTGAAGCGCTGGGGCATGGAGTACTCTCACTTCTATGGCGTCGACAACATTGAGTACAAACTGACATGGAACGACCCGCGTCGAGCCATTGAGGTGCCGCAGGAAGTCATGGCCGCCGGTCTGGCTCCGTCGCGTCCGCCACTCGACTACACCGAATTCCAGCAGGCTACAGAATTAAGAAAAACGAAATAACTGAAGGAGGAATACAGATATGAAGAAAGTTTTTAATCTGGTTATCACCGCAATCATCGGATTGAGCTGTTTGGGTACGCTCTCGTGCTCCGACGAGGATTTCACCGAAACCATCTTCGACACACGAGAATATCCCCTCGACAAGACGTCATACACGTTCCCGCTTGACACCTTTGTCAAGAAGAACTTCCTGGAGAAGTACAACATGCGCTTCATCTACAAGATGCAGGACATCGGCTCTGACCTCCAGAAAAACCTCGTGCCCTGCTCCTACGACAAGAGTTGTGAGCTGGCTGTTCTGGCAAAATACCTGTGGTATGATGTCTATGAGAAGTGCGCCGGACAGGAGTTCCTGAGAAAGTACAGCCCCAGAATCATCCATGTGATCGGTTCTCCTTCGTACAATCCCGCATCGGGTACCGAGACGCTGGGCTACGCTGAAGGCGGTCTGAAAATCTCTCTCATGAACGCCAACCACATGAGTATCTACAACATTGAAGACCTCAACGAGAAGTTCTTCAAGACCATGCACCACGAGTTCAGCCACATTCTCCATCAGACGATAGAGTATCCGCAGGACTTCCGCCTCATCTCGCGAAGCCTCTATAACCCGATTAGCTGGCAGGAAACCGCCGACTCGATAGCCATTTCTCAGGGCTTTGTCAGCGACTATGCCTCATCGGCCGACCGTGAGGACTGGGTGGAGACGATTGCCAACTACATCGTCAAGGACAGCATCTCGTGGAACAACATGCTCAACAGCGCCGAATACGACTGGGAACGCGTTTCCGTTTCCAAGAAACTTTGGGACACCTACAACATCCTTGTGCGCACCGGACGTGCCGACCGCGACTCAGTTGGCTACATCGACCGCAAGAATCCTGACGCATCAAGCGGCTCCGACGGCCAGTACAACATCCAGCGCAAGCTCATCCAGCGCGACGCCAACGACTATGCAGAAGTGGACGCCAACGGCAAGATTATCTACCTGAAGACCAGCGGCATCAACGGACGCGAAATCATCCTGCGCAAGCTGGAGATGACACGCCAGTGGCTTTTGGACAACTTCAACGTCAAGCTCGACGACCTGAGAAGGGAAGTGCAGCAGCGTCAGTGGGAGACCAATCCCGACGGAACCTTCAAGTTCGACGAAAACGGACAGTTCATCAACCGTCTGATTACTACGTCTGAGGACGGCAGAATCTTCATGGAGAAACTACTCGATGAGGTCAATCAGTATAAGTCATTGCAATAATCACCTTCAAGATACATATAGCTATGAACAAGATATTATCAGCATCCATCTTACTGACAGGCGCCCTTGCCCTGGCAAGCTGTGCAGGCGAGGAAGAGAATCTTTTCGATAAGTCTGCAGCCGAAAGACTGAATGAGACCAGTGCCATCTACACATCGCGCCTTGAAGCCTCGCCCGGCGGATGGGTCATGGAGTACTATCCCACCAACGATGAGGAAGGTTATGGCGCTTACGGCTACTTGATTATGTCGCGTTTCAACAGAGACCATTCTGTGACGCTTGGCATGAACAACGAGCTTTCCAACGGAAACTACCTTGAAGACACGACACCTTGGGAGGTCATAACCGACAACGGACCAGTGCTCAGCTTCAACGCCTACAACGAATGTATCCACACGTTCTCCGACCCAGAGTCCTATCTTCGCGGCATTGCCATTGGCGACCAGGGAACAGGTGTCGGCGGCGACTATGAGTTTGTGATGGTAGACGTGCCCGAGGGCGGCGAGATGATCATGCTCAAAGGAAAGAAACGTGGCACATATACCCGTATGACCCGCGTTCCCGAGGGCACCGACTTCAACAGCTATCTTATGGACGTGGACGAATTCCAGAACAGGATTTTCCCGTCGAATGCGCCCAACTTCAATGTTGCCACCTTCGGCGACAGCATCATGAAGATAGCAGAGGCCAGCACCACCATTCCCAACTTCTACCGTTACAACGGTGACGAAATCGCCGACGAGACCCGTCATCCGTTCCTCATCACCAAGCGAAACGGCAACTACTATCTGCGTCTGCGCGATGCCTTCGAGCTCAAAGACGACCAGAAGGCACAGGAGTTTGAGTACAACGAGGCCGAGGACATCTTCAGGGAAGTCAACAATCCTGAGTTCACCATTTCGGGTCCCAACCCAGCAGAGTTCTGCCAGTTTGCGCTCGACAATGCCCACAAGTGGCAGCTCCTTCGCAGCAGTTCCATGTCAGAGTCGATGAAAGAGAAGTATGAAACCGTGTTCAACGGATTCAAGACGCGCGGCTTCACCTTGTCGAACATGCAGTTCTCTATCAATGAAAACGGTGAGTTCGTTCTCGGCATCACCTACCGTAAGACCTCGAACACGCGTATCAGCGTGAAGTACGACTTCGCCCGCAACGGCGACCAGCTGACGCTTTCCAATCCTCAGCCTGTGGACAATGCCGCAGCCGTAATCGGCAACATCAACGGCCTTCAGGACTTTGTCAACGCCATTGCCACAACCTACAACGCGTCTCAGGATGGCAGCAAGTTCAATCTGATGAACATCAAGCTCACGTCGGCTTCGAATGCTAACGACTGGATTACACTTACTTTTATTAATTAATAAAACTCAACCATTATGAAGAAATCATTACTGTTAATGGCCGCTCTCGGCATTTGTGGCACGAGCTTTGCTCAGCTGCGTACCGAGATGACGGACACCAAGGTCATGATGACGGACTTTGTGAAGGCCGCCAAGATTGACCGTCCAATGATGACTGTTGGCAAGACAACAGATCTCTCGTCTTCACCTCGCAGGTCGAAGGAGACAGGTCTCTACTACTCCAAGCCCGCTGGCGCTCTCTATTGGGCGTGGGATAAGTCTGGAAGTGGCTACGGACCGACCTACATCAGCGTTCCTGCATGGCAGGACTTCACTTTCAAGAACCTGTCTGAAAAGCCGACAGAGACTCTCTGGCATGGCAACTATCCCGGAAACTCCAACCCGTTCCGCGACCTCACTCCGTATGCTGAGGAGAACGGCGACTACATCGGCAACCTTGAAGCTGGCTATTACATGGCAGCTCCCACAGTGGCCGACAAGGCGCTGACCGACTCGTTCACCATCGGTGCCAAGACCAACTACTACTGGTCTCAGACCGACAAGGCCGGCAATCTCACCAACCCCAACTACTACACACGTGTAGTCATCGACTCTGTGACCACACTCGGTTTCACCGATGACCATGCAGGTGGCTACTCCTTCGGTTCGATGAGCACCGGTTATCTCTATGGTACTGGTAACATTGAGTATGATAACGACAAAGACGGTAAAGTTGACGAAGTCGGTGTCTGCCGCTACATCATGCAGTCGTTCCCGAAGCCCGCTTCTCCCCTCTATGTCGAGGACGTGTACTTCAACTGTCTCTCCGACGGTCCCGATCCACTTCCCGAAGGAAAGGAGCTGACATTGTCGTTCTACGACACTGTTATCGATGACAGAGGCCGTCCCGGTGCAGCCGACACGGATCCCTTCCTCGTGCTCAAGGCCACCAAGGCTGACCTTGAGGGAGACGGACAGCCCAATACCGTGCAGTACACTCAGACTGGTGTATACTACAGATGGTGTCTCACATTCAGCAACAAGGTTGTCGACGAATTCGGCATCGAGACCACTGAGCCGTTTGTTCTCGACAAGCCCTTCACCGTTGTCCTCTCTGGCATCGATGGCGAAGGCGTGAGCATTGGTTTCACCTGTAACGACATCAACGCTGAGGACGAATCTGACTTCGACTACAACGGAACGATCGGCGCTGGCTACTTCGTGGTCGAGGTACCCGATGGAGCCTACCAGCACTACTATTCTGCTTCTGCCCTCAACATGTCGCTCACCGGCATGATGGACGGAGTGATTGTTGCCGATGCCCTGACCGACAGCGAAGGCGGCGAGTTTGAGAACTGCAATGTGCTCTTCGTCTCCGACGATGGTTCTGAGTGCGGCGTTGCTGCTGGCGACGATGGCTACTTCCCCGGCGTCTATGTGTACACCGCCAACTACTGGAAGGACACCGAAGGCACTGGCGATGAGTACTACTATCTCGACGAGCTGCCCGACTGGGTGACTGAGGTTACTGTCGACGACAGCTACTACATGAACCCCTCTTACGACTATCCCGCCTTCAACATCGTGGGCGTGAAGGCCGAGGCTCTGCCTTCTGGCACCAAGGGTCGTTTCGTGAAGACCTTCGTCAAGGGTCGTGGTGTCACCTCTGAGATTCCCATCATCATCGTTCAGGGTGAAGTGGATCCCAGCGAGTATCTCACTCCTGAGGAGGAAGAGGGCGACATCTACAACTTCGCCGCTGCCGCCGCTGCTGGCGAAAATCCCGAGAACTTCAACGGCGGTGCTGCTCAGAAGTTCGCCTTCTGGGACATCAAGAACGAGAAGAACGATGCACGTCAGGACTTCAAGGGCTACACCAACTACACCGGTGCCAACCTGCCCGCTGAGTGCCATGTATGGCGTCGCAGCGACCGCATCAACGGCAACGTGAAGGACGGCGGTCTGCAGTGCCCCAACGACCGTGTGATGGTCATCGACGGCCTCTACAACGGTGCTGAGGTAACGATTGAATACACCACTGCCGACGGCAAGAACATCGTCTACTGCCCCTCTACCGAGCAGCAGAACGAAGTGACCATCAACGGCGAGGCAGCTGTAACGGGCGTTTCTGAAATCGCCTCTGGCGCCAAGGTCGTCATGGAGAAGGCATGGGACGGCTACTTCGCTTTCCAGGTCTTCAAGGGCATGGTCATCACCAAGATTGTGATCAACAACAAGAGCACCGACACTGGCATCAAGACTGTGAAGGAAGTGGCCACCGCTACCAACGGCAGCATCTTCAACCTCGCAGGCCAGCGCGTTTCTGCTCCCGTTCGTGGACAGATCTACGTGAAGGACGGCAAGAAGTTCATCGTGAAGTAATTCCTTTCGAAACTAATCATAAAAAGAGCCGTGGCCGCTGTGGTCGCGGCTCTTTTTCGTATTGGCATGTCATGAAAAAGCGAAAAATCTTTTCCTACATGACAGAGAAGTCAAGAAAAATATGTATATTTGCAGCGTAATCAGATAAAGGAGATACGACAGACATGAGAGACCGTACATACATCAGTTTCGACTGGGCCCTGAAGCGCCTGTTGCGCGACAAGGCCAACTTCGGTGTGCTCGAGGGCTTCCTCAGCACGCTGCTGGAGACGAGCATCAAGATTCACCGCCTCCTGGAGAGCGAGGGCAACAAGGACCGCGAGGATTCCAAGTCAAACCGCGTGGACATCCTGGCCGAGGACGAGAAGGGCGAACTGCTGCTCATCGAAGTGCAGGGCGAGACCGAATACGCCTATTTCCAGCGCATCCTCTTCGGCGCCTCGAAACTCGTCACGGAGTATATCGACAGCGGTAAGAACTACGACAACGTGAAGAAGGTGTACAGCATCAACATCGTCTACTTCGACCTGGGTCAGGGCAAGGACTTCGTTTATCACGGCAAGACCGAGTTCCGGGGCATCCACGAGGACGACGTGCTTCGGCTGTCGACGTTCCAGCGTCAGCAGTTCGGGGTGAACGAGGTCTATCAGCTCTATCCTGAATACTATATCCTGAAGGTGAACGACTTCAACCGCTGGTCTAAGGTCCCTCTGGAGCAATGGATCTACTTCCTTTCGACGAGCGAGATACCCGAGGATGCCGATGCTCCGGGCCTTGCGGAAGCCCGCGAGAAGTTGCTATTCTCAAAGATGAGCCGTGAGGAGCAGGCCGCCTATCGCCGCTATGTTGACGACCGCGTGATCCTTGCCGACCAGATATTCACAGCACGAGGTGAAGGAAAGCTGGAAGGAAGATTCGAAGGGCGCGAGGAGGGTCGTGCGGAAGGTCGTGCGGAGGGTCGTGCGGAAGGTCGAGCCGAGGGTCGAGCCGAGGGTCTTGCTGAAGGCCGAGCTGAGGGAATAGCAGAAGGCCGTGCCGAGGGTAGAAAAGAAGGCCGTGCCGAGGGTAGAAAAGAGGGCCGTGCCGAGGGTAGAAAAGAGGGCCGTGCCGAGGGCTTGGAAGAAGGCAAAGAGCTGGGACGCAAAGAAGGAATGGCTGAAGGCATGCAGAAAGGCATTGCAGAAGCAGCGCGGCAGACTGCCATGAAGATGAAATCCGTAGGCATCGACATCGCGACCATTGCTCAGTGCACCGGACTGTCTGCCGACATCATAGAGACACTATGACCCACACCAACCTTGTTTATCAATCCTATCAACGAATCATGAAAGAATTCAGGAAAATCCTTCTCACGCTGCTGGCGCTTTCCTTTGGCGCCCAGCTCCACGCACAAGTGTTCGACAGCTCCACCAAGGCGACGCTGGCGCAGACTCGCTATGGTCAGGTGGCCGGCTACATCGAGGGTGGCGTCTACACCTATAAGGGCATCCCCTATGCCAAGGCCGCCCGCTTCCAGCCCGCACAGGCGCCCGACGCCTGGACCGGTGTGCGCTCCTCGCGCCATTGGGGCCCCGTCTGTCCGCAGCCCAAGAACAACGGCTGGCGCAACGACCAGACGGCCTTCTTTTACCAGTGGAACGACGGCTTCCCCGATGAGGACTGCCTGCGGCTGAACATCTGGACCAAAGGCCTGATCGACGGCAGGAAACGTCCCGTGCTCTTCTGGCTCCATGGCGGTGGCTACACCACGGGCAACGGTCAGGAGCATCCCGGCTACGACGGCCGTAACCTCGCCGACAAGGGCGACGTCGTCGTCGTCACCATCAACCACCGCCTCAATGTGCTCGGCCACCTCGACCTCTCCGCCTTTGGCGAGAAATACCGCGAGTCGGGCAATCTCGGCATGACCGACATCGTGGCAGCCCTTCGCTGGGTGAGAGACAACATCGCCTACTTCGGCGGCGACCCCAATTGCGTCACCATCTTCGGCCAGTCCGGTGGCGGCGGCAAGGTGTCCACGCTGATGTGCATGCCCTCTGCCCACGGCCTGTTCCGTCGCGCCATGGTCATGAGCGGCTCGTTCCTGGGCAGCACGCCGCAGGAAATCTCTCGCGAGGTGGGCTGTCTCACCGCCGAGTATCTGGGCCTGACAGCGCAGACCATCGACAGCATACAGACCGTGCCCTATGAAACCCTGCTCGATGCAGCGCAGAAAGCCATCAACGAGGTGAACGCGCGCCGTCAGGGCGAGGGCGGCGGACGCTTTGGCCGCGTGGGGTGGGGACCCATCAACGATGGCGCCGCTGTGCCCGGAGTCTTTGAGAACGGCTGCGAGCGCCTGTCCAACGACATACCCCTGCTCGTCGGTTCCACGCTCCATGAGTTCACAACGCCGCAGGTCGACGAGTTCGTCCGCCAGTCGGTCATCCGTCAGGCTGCCATGCGCTGTGCCGACAACGGCGCGCCCGTCTATGTCTACCTCTCGGCCTACGAGGTGCCCACCGTCGACGGCGACTTCCATGCCTGCCATTGCTCCGACATCCCCTTCTTCTTCAACAATGTGCTGAAGAGTGCCAGCATGACCGGCGCCACACCCGAAGGCCTGCACCTTGGCGACCTGATGAGCAGCTCTCTCCTCAACTTCGCCCGCACCGGCAATCCCAATGCCGACGGCCTGCCCCAGTGGAGCCCCTTCACCGTCAAGGACGAGGCCACCATGCGCTTCGACGCACCCGAATGTCGCATGATGCGAAAGTAACGGCGCATTCTTGTGCCTGCGGCGCTACACGAATATCCATGAATACCCATGTAATCGTCTGGCGTGCTGACCTTCAGGAGCTCAGGCGTTTTCCATTTTTCGCTCCCGATCTTTGTAGATACCCCACCCCTGCCCCCTCCCCTATGATGGGAGGGGAGCTGCTGCGCATCGTTTCGGCGGTAGCCACTCTCCTCCCATAAGACCCCTTAAGAAGGGAGGGGAGCTGCTGCGCTTAGTGTCGGCGGTAGCCACTCCCCTCCCATTTTAGGGGAGGGGCAGGGGTGGGGTGATAACCATAAATCCCCAATATAAACTTTTAAACAACTAACTTAACTTTCGGAACTCCTGAACTTCCGAAACTTGAATCGTATAAGCCACTCAACTCTTGCCCCCGTCTCTCCCCGAAAGCCGAGGAAAACACAGCATCATGCGTGCGTCTCCATGCATAATCGTCTTGCGTCTTCAGCCGTCTCAATCAGTTAATTTGTCGCTTTTGTCTCGTCATTTTGCCGCTTTCCCCCATCCAATCTGCCGTTTTCAAGAAACAAATCCATTGATTTTGTTCAACGATTCCGTTGATTTTGTCGAACGTTTCCATTGATTTCGTTCAACAATTCCATTGATTTCGTTTCGCCAATCCGCTGCTTTTCTTGTCTGAGAACACCGTTTCCGCTAATGGAAGGCGCCATCTCAAAGCCGCGATATCGTAGGGGCGGATCAGCGCATCCGCCCGCCACTGCAACGCGGAACGCCTATCCTATAGACACAGAAAAATCCGCATTCAATCCGTGCAATCGGTGTTCATAAAACCAACGAACACGGATGACACAGATTCAACGGATATCTATTTTCTTCCGACAACGAATTTGACGAATAATACGAAAGACTTATCTTCGGGCGGATACGCCGATCCGCCCCTACAAGGCGGTGGTTGGGGGCGATGAAGATAGACGGACAGATTGTCGTCATGATGCGAAACAAAAATATTTGTTAAAAACATGAGATGGGTGGAATGTGGCGCAGCATGTTATCGAAAAAATGTTTACCTTTGCAAAGAATAATCATTTTTAGGACTACACACGTGAAGAAATTCTTTATCATCATGGCAGTGCTCACCCTTGTGATCACCGCTAATGCTACACCCGCCAAGCGCGGATTGTGGCGCGCCCTTACGCTGACAGACGGCACGGCCGTGTTGGCGCAGCTTTCAGGCGATGAGTTTGCCCACTTCTGGCAGTCTGTCGATGGTCGCTGCTTTGTGGAGCAGGAAGACGGCACCTATGCGCTGGCCGACATGAATCAGCTGCGCGCCACGTCACGCTCCATGCACATGAAGCGCGCACAGCGCCATGCGCGCCGCGCTCCCCTTCATACGCAGATAGGCCATGAGCATGCACCTATCGTGGGAACGAAGAAAGGCATCATCATTCTCGTTGAATACACCAACTCACAGTTTGCCGAGGGCCACGACCAGGTCCTCTACGACCGCATTGCCAATGAGGAAGGCTTCAACGATGGCCGTTTCAGCGGCTCGGTGCATGACTATTTCTACGACCAGAGCAATGGTCTGTTTGACCTCACGTTCGACGTCGTGGGCCCCGTGCAGATGGACACCACCTATCAGTACTATGGACAGGATGTCGGTGGCCGTAGTGGCTACGACCGCCGGCCAGGAGAGATGGTGGCCACGGCCTGTCAGATGGTTGACGACATCGTAGACTTCAACGACTACGACTGGGACGGCGACGGAGTGGTGGACCAGGTGTTCGTTCTCTATGCCGGACGTGGACAGGCCGACGGCGGCAACTCCAGTACCATCTGGCCTCATGAGTGGGAGCTGAGCTCGTCTGACTATGGTTCCACGCTCATACTTGACGACTGCGCCATCGACACCTATGCGTGCGGCAACGAGGTGAGCTATTCCGGCGGTATCAACGGCATCGGTACCATCTGCCATGAGTTCTCGCATTGCCTGGGCTTCCCCGACCTCTATGACATCGACTACGGCGGCAACTACGGCATGGGCAACTGGGACATGATGGACGGCGGATGCTACAACAACGACGGTTTCCATCCCTCTGGCTACAGTGCCTACGAGAAGTGGGTGGCCGGATGGATTGAACTCGAGGAGCTGGGCAGCGAGTCGGTCAGCATCACCGGCATGAAACCGCAGAGCGCCCATGGTGAGGCCTACATGATTAGAAACCCCAGTTGGGACGACGAATACTACATACTGGAGAACCGCGACAGGAATGGCTGGGACAAGTATAACCCGGGCAGCGGCATGCTGATTCACCATGTGGACTACAACAGCGATCTGTGGAGCAACAACATTGTGAACACCACAACGGGAGAATACGCCGCATACAATGACCATCAGCGGTGCACCATCTTCATGGCCAACAACAACAAGTCGGACGAACATGGTCATCCCTATCCCTACGGCAGCAACAATACGCTGAGCGATGAGAGCATGCCGAAGGCTTTCTGGTATAACGCCGACGACGAAGGCAGCACCGACTTCCATGATGCCATAGATGGAATCAAGCTTGAAGAAGACGGCACCATCAGCTTCTCCTATGTGTCAGGGAGAGAAGTCATAGAAGTCATTACCAGCGAAGACGACCTGCTGTTCTGCGAGACCTTTGACAAGTGCGAGGGCATTGGCGGCAACGACAACCGCTGGAGCGGCAACGCCGGTAAGGGTGTCTTCCGCAGCGACTATCGCGGCTGGCTTGGCAAGAACAAGTTCGGGGCCAACCAATGCGTCAAGATAGGCATTGAGAGTAGCCAGGGCTCCATTACTTCGCCCGAGATGCTGGCCGAAGGCGTCTATGAACTCACCTTCAAGTCGGCTCCGTGGATGACCACTTGGCAGCAGATGGTGGTGAGCGTGCTCAACGAGAACGGCAAGGAGATTGTCAAGGAAACCTATCCCGTGATGGACCGCAAGCAGTGGAGCGAGTACAAGCTTCAGTTCGAGTCTGACGGCGTCGTCCGCCTGCACTTTGCCACCACGCGTTTCCAGTTCTTCCTCGACGACGTGAAGGTGGTTCGCATCTCCGGACCTTCGGCCATCAGTGAGGTGAAGGCCGACCGCGAAGACGGCACGTGGCACATGCTCGACGGCCGCACGCTCAGCGCAAGGCCCACCAAGGCCGGCGTCTATGTGGTCGATGGCAAGAAGGTGATTGTGAAGTAAGAACCCACCCCTGCCCCTCCCCAAGGGAGGGGGTTCTGCAGAGAGGTGGAAGTTGCATAAAAGAGGCGGAAGAGGTGCATGCACCTCTTCCGCCTCACACTTTCATCACTATAAGTTGAGCATAGTGCTTTTTGTAGGCTAAACTACCATTGTCTCATCGCCTCAATCCTCTGTTTCAGGAACTCGCGGAAGCCCTCGTCGCCCTTCACCTCGATGTCTTCCATGAGCCCGAGCACAAAGCGCCCTATGCCCGCATAGTTGCACACGGGGAGCCGCAATGTCCAGTGGTCGTTGTCCTGCGGCGAGAGGTATCCTGCAGCGCGTGGCCTTTCCTCCACCAGCAGGTCGTGCGACAGGCGGCCCATGAGCAGTTCCACCGTGTGGGTTTCCTCGCTGCTGAACATGAAGATGTCCGTGTGCATCTGCCGGTGTTGCGCCTCAAAGCGCCATTCGTCCTGCAGCAGCTCCACGCTGCCGATGCGTGCCACCTTGAACGTCTTGTTCATCTGCGATGCCGGTTCAAAGCAGCGCACGTCCTGGTTGCCATCCATCAGCATGAACGGCTCCACCAGTCGGTCGCGGTGGCTCTGTCCGTGGGGCGACGAGTAGCCGTGGAGCACCACCATCCGTTTGTATTTGATGGCCTCGTGCAGCTGGTCCACCATCAGCGACGCCCCTTCGTTGGCCGGGCTCTCGTCCAGGATGCTGAAGTCGTAGTATCCCTTCAGCTTCTGCCTCAGCCCTTCCACCACCGCGTTGCGTTCCGTCACCCCCGCCAGCAGCCGCTGCATCACGATCACCTCCGCCTCCGTGAGCGACACCCGGTCTATCAGTCTTCGGAAGAACGGCGACTCCCGTCCAATGGTGTACACACCGCCTGCCCGCTTCTCAACGTGGAAGCCGCAGTCGCGGAAGAATTCCAGATAGTAGTAGAAGTTTCGGCGCGAGAGCCCCAGCCGCCCGCAGATCTGATCCACGTTATTCCCGCGGTTCTCCGTGAGCAGCAGCATCAGGTCCAGCTGCTTTTCAAGCTTGTCGTGGCGCATAGTGTCAGATTTCCTTTTTTAGAGGTCCAATAAAATAAACTCCGAAATCCCGAAACCCCGAAATCCCGGAATAACGAGGTACGGATCTATAAGAATACTCCCGCCCTTCCCCTAACTCCCTTGGGGAGGAGCCGGGGGTGGGTTCAAATTCTGTATTTTCTTGAGCAACTGTCACATAAGGCGGTCTTGTTGCTAAAGTCGGCGTGTCCTTTCGCGTCTTGCATGATGCATTTCGGATCATCCTGAGCACAGTGCTTGGCTATAAAGTATGTGTGCACAAACTCGTGCACAACGACCTTCCAAAGGTCTCTCTTCTTGTTTTTCAGCCGATAGTCGGAAACCACACAGTCCTGAAGGGGCTGAAGGGACAGACCAAGTACTCCCCAGTCTGCTTTCCCGTGAAGCGAAGTGGAAACGTCCTGATGCAGGAGGGCGATAATCACGTTGTGGTCGTTGGCCTCCTTGGAAAAGTATTTTACTATCTTGTCGGCGCGATACCGTGTTTTGTTGGTGTTTAATAAAGAATCTGGGAGCTTGATATTTGGTTTGACGACGATTTCAAGGTCGTCTATGTATGTAAACCTTACAAGCTCTTTCCTCATATTCGGGATAATGGCACGAGCCTCTGCCTGTGTGAAATTGTTGCATGGCTGCAGATAAATGGTCGGCGGACAGCATTTGAAGTTCATAAAGGAATCAACTTCCTTTACGGTAGCTTCCTGTTCCTTGTTCTGAGAGTGGCAACTGAAAAGCGTTGCAGCAAAAAGAAAATAGATTAATTTTTTCATGTTTATGGTTCTTTTATTTCGGTTTTTTGCTCGTTAGGCGTCTTGTTCCATTCTCCGGCAAACAAGTCCAGCTGTCCGTCGCCCAGCAGGTTATAGCTCATGCGGTGGTAGGGCGTGGTGCCGTATGCCTTGATAGCCTCGCGGTGCTTGCGTGTGGGATAGCCCTTGTTGCTTTTCCAGTCGTATTGCGGAAACTCCTCGGCCAGCCTGTCCATATAGTCGTCGCGATACGTCTTGGCCAGGATGCTTGCCGCGGCTATCGACAGGTATTTCGCGTCGCCCTTCACGATGCACGTGTGGGGCAGGGGAGTGGTGGCCCCCTGTGGCCGGTACGGTGTGAAGCGGTTGCCGTCCACGATGACCGCCTCGGGTTTCACCCTCAGCTGGTCCAGGGCGCGGTGCATCGCCAGGAACGAAGCCCGCAAGATGTTGATGCGGTCTATCTCCTCGGGTGTCACGACGCCCACGGCCCATGCCACCGCGTCGCGTTCTATCACCGTGCGCAGCATGTGTCGTTTGCGGTCTGTCAGCTGTTTCGAGTCGTTCAGCTCACTGTTCTCGTAGTCCGGAGGCAGTATCACCGCCGCCGCATACACGCTGCCCGCCAGGCATCCGCGACCAGCCTCGTCGCACCCCGCCTCCGTCAGCCCTTCATAATAGTGTCTCTTCAGCATCTCTCTCTTTATACGATTATCTTTTTATCACCTTTGTTCGATTTCTTTTTTATCACGAATTACAGAATTAAAGATTCATCTTTCCCCCAGTTCTTCACTCTCTCTCATTTCCGCCCCCCCTTGCTTTATTATTTATTCATTAGGCGCTTCTGCACCGCCAATCGCCGCTTCAGCTTTATCATTTGTCATTTATCATTTATCATTTAGGCGCACCGCGCCGCCAAGCTCCGCCTCGCTTTATTATTTATTCATTATTATTTATTCATTAGGCGCTTCAGCGCCGCTTCAGCTTTATCATTTGTCATTTATCATTTATCATTTAGGCGCTTCAGCGCCGCAAAGTTACTGTTTTTATTTCTTTCTGCCAACCATTCCCGTCAAAGAAATTAGCACCCCCGTTTATTTTCCTCCCGCTCTCCCGTCTTTCCCAACCCTCTCGCCCCTTCCGCATATTCATCTCTTCCGCCCCATGCCCCCCTTCCGCTCCATTCTCCCCTTCCGCTCCATTCGCGTTCTCCATCGGCCAATGTACGGCCTGAAAGGCCAACAGCAAACAGCCCAGGGCAGCGCCCTGGGTACGATTCCACGTGGGAAGTGACGCCCTGAAAGGGCAAAAGCATTAAAAAACATCAATGCTTTTGCCCTTTCAGGGCGTACATTTGCACATGGCTATAACCCAGGGCGTTGCCCTGGGCTATTTGCTTGTTGGCCTTTCAGGCCGTTTCATTAGCCGAACGACTGCCTTGGGCTATTTGCTTGTTGGCCTTTCTTTCACCGTTTCGCTATGAAAGCGTATCCTACGCCGCCGAGCGCGCCCAACCATTAGCCGCCCCTTCCGCCC
>JAFWQE010000161.1 GCA_017509155.1 Prevotella sp. | reverse complement strand
TTGGCACGTACCATCAACACCTCGCTGTCAACTCTTATCGTGCTGCTCTGTATCCTCTTCATTGGTGGTAGCAGCATCAAGGGCTTCGCTTTCGCCATGACGCTTGGTGTCATCTTCGGTACACTCTCCTCCATCTTCATTGCTTCGCCTATCGCTTACCGCGTCATGGGCCGCAAGATTAAGGAAGAGCCCGCCGTTTAATCCTTTAGCGGTTTTTCATAGCTTTTTTGCGCCTCGCGCGCATATATAATGAAGGTGGTGAGTTTTGCTCATCACCTTTTCTTTTCATGAACATTCCTATGCCACCTCCAATGCTTTTCATGTGCATATCTGGTTGGGACAAGTACCTTTGAGCAGGCAAAGCATAGGTTTTTACCCTACATATCAATGCTTTACACGATAAGAAGCTATGCTTTGCAGGGGTATAGAGCTATGCTTTGGACCTGTTAAGTCAATGCTCTGCAAGCGACAACACAAAGGTTTACCACCCCTGTATCAATGAGTTACAACCCAAAAGTCAGTGCTATGCAAATCTTCAGGCAAAGCGTTATCGGCTGCAAAGCAATGCCCCGATATCACATTGTCACAATGTCACAACGTCACATTAGCGTATTCGCAGGGTCACAGCCAAGAATAGGGGTTATATTTATTAGTATTATTATATTATTATACTTATAATATAGATATTACAAAGAGTATTTACAACTCTATCCCTTCTTGTACGCACATTGCGCCTCCCCTAATGTGATAATGTGACAATGTGACGTTTTGTGCATTTGACCTATGTCAAAAAAACGGGGAAGTGGAGAAAGAAAAGGCTCAAAAGGTTGGTGGAACGGGAGAATTGCCGTACCTTTGCATCGTGTTCGAGAGAACACCATTCATTTTAGGTTTTCATTAGGTTAGTAGTTTGATAGATTTTAAGGTAAAGATTATGCAATTAGATTCTCACGAATCTAAGAACTTTTCAGAGGACGGTGTCTGCGACAGATATCATCCTCTTTTTTTTATCAATAAAACTTAAAAAAGCCTTTAATATTCAATAATTCACACAATTAAACAGGCAAAATCAATGTTTTTCGGGTTTTTCTGATTAAATTTGCAGGCTGAATCCGACTTGAAATAAGAAAAGCCGGGCAAAACTGGCACCTGAACGCCCCAGCAATGGGTGCTGACGGGCAAGGAAAAGAAGAATAGAACCGCAACATATAGTATGAAGAGACTGAAGACGATGGCAGTGCTGGTGGCTGCGCTGAGCTTGCTCACCTCCTGCCTGAAAGATAACAACGACGAGACCGTGTACTACGACGACACAGCCATCACCGTGTTCACCCTAGGAACTCTCAACCGCACCCTGCACACAACCAATGCAGCGGGCAACGACAGCACATACAAGGGCACAGTGGCAGGTTCGGGCTACAGTATGCTCATCGATCAGGCACAGGGTACCATCAGCAACGAGAAACTGCTGCCCACAGGCACCGACAT
Source organism: Prevotella sp. (assembly GCA_017509155.1). Lineage (GTDB taxonomy): Bacteria > Bacteroidota > Bacteroidia > Bacteroidales > Bacteroidaceae > Prevotella. The sequence goes on along the minus strand of JAFWQE010000161.1, from coordinate 2,755 downwards.
CAGCAAGGTAATCACCAGCGTGACGACCAAGAATGGCGGCACAGTGGTGGTGAACCTGCGCACGCACGACGGGTTGAAGGACAGTCTGGTGGTGCACTCTAACACCGACTCGCTGGACTTCACGAAGCCTTTGGAGTTCCGCGTCTACAACATGAGTGGAACGGCCTACAGGAAATACACCGTCACGCTGAACGTGAAGGCATCTGGCGACGACTCTATCCGCTGGGAACAAACCTCGCCCACAACCGAGGAACTGGCAAGACTCATGTCGCTGAAGCCCGTTGTCGACGTGACTCCTGAAGCCGACGGCCTTGACGCATCAGCCGATCTGCTGCCTACCGAGGACCTGAACGTGGCGAGCGTGGCCCTGCGCACCGATGCCACCGCTCGGCGACTCGTGCTGGTGGGCAACCGCAGCGTGGAAACCTACCCCGACGATGCCACCGCAATGGTATGGAGCCGCATCGTGGAAAGTGGCGAGGACAGCGAGACCTACAAATGGATGTTCCACACACAGGAAGGCATCACGTCGGCCAACCTGCTGCCCCGCATGAGCGGTCTGCAGGTGGTGAGTTTCGACGAGTGTCTGCTGGCCATCGGCGGCAAAGCCTTAGGCAAAGCCACGGCCGAACCCTATGCCTGCTTCTACGAGAGCCTTGACAATGGACTGACCTGGCAGCAGAGCAAGCGCTATACCCTGCCTACAGGCTTCAGCTGCACCGACAAATGCACAATGGTGACCGACGATGCCAACCTCTACCTCATCGTAGACGAAGGCAAGCAGGTGTGGGTGACAAAGTAAACAAGGTAACATAGTAACAAGGTGACGACGACAATACATAGCAGAACTGTCAGCAATGTGGTGGTACGCCTCATTGCCTGTTTTACTTTGTGTTGTTTCACCACTTCTTTGCGAGCACAAAGCGACCCCGAATACCTCATGGAGATTGGCGGAGGTGCTGGTCTGACGGGCTATCTGGGTGACTTCAACGGCAAACTGACACGCGACTTGCAGCCGATGGCATCGGTTGTAGCACGCCGGTTGCTGAACCCTTGGGCCGGATTCAAGTTCAATGCCTCGTGGGGCAAACTGAAAAGTTCGTCGGCCGATGCCGAGTCCTACCTGCCAGAGTTCCGCGACGACCAGTTGTCGCCCACCCGCGAAGGCCTGCCCTACACGTTCAGCAACACGCTGGTGGACGTGAGCGCCGTGTTCGAATACAACTTCCTGCCCTATGGCACAGGCCGCGACTACCGCGGTGCGAAGCGCCTGGTGCCCTTCATCTTCGGAGGACTGGGCGGAACCTTCGTCAACGGAGGCGGCAAGAGCACTTTCACAGGCAACGTGCCCATAGGATTGGGCATGAAATACAAGATCGCCGACCGACTGAACCTTGGCGTGGAGTGGGCCATCCACTTCTCGCTGAGCGACGAACTCGACGGCGTGAAAGACCCATACAACATCAAATCGACAGGCGCCTTCAAGAACACCGACTGCTACCAGGCCTTGCAGGTGACGCTGACCTACAGTTTCATGGCGCGCTGCCGCACCTGTCATAATGCAGATGAAAATTGATATGAACATACCGCAACATATAGCCATCATCATGGATGGCAACGGACGCTGGGCAGCCCAGCAAGGCAAGCCCCGTAGCTACGGACATCAGGCTGGCGTGGAGACTGTCAGGCGCATCACCGCCGAGTGTGTCAGGCTGGGTGTGAAATACCTCACCCTGTACACATTCTCCACCGAGAACTGGAACCGTCCCGCCGACGAGATATCGGCCTTGATGGGATTGGTGCTGGCATCGCTCGAGGACGAAATCTTCATGAAGCACAACGTGCGATTCCGCGTCATTGGCGATATGAAGCGCCTGCCCGACGACGTGCAGCAGAAGTTGCGCGAGACCGAGGAGCACACGGCCAAGAACGACAAGATGACTATGGTAGTGGCCCTGAGCTACTCGAGCCGTTGGGAAATCACAGAGGCCGTCAAGCAAATCGTCACCGAAGTACACGATATGGAGGAACTGCCCGAGAACATCCTGAAGAACTGGAAGACGGGCGGCATCCGCGCTGAGGACATCACCGAAGAAACCATCAGCCAACATCTGGCCACCAACTTCATGCCCGATCCCGACCTGCTGATTCGTACGGGTGGTGAGCTGCGCATCTCCAACTACCTGCTGTGGCAGATTGCCTACTCGGAGCTGTACTTCTGCGACACCTATTGGCCCGACTTCCGCGAGGAGGACCTGCATCGCGCCATAGAAAGCTTTCAGCAGCGCCAGCGTCGCTACGGCAAGACCGAGGCACAGGTGGAAGAAGAGGGACCCACCACCGTCCCCTCCCTGTAGGGCGGGGCGTAATCACCTTTTATGAAAAAACGAAAAACGAAGATATGAAGAAAAGTAGTAAATACATACCAGCAAGACTATTCACTCCCCTCCAGATAGGGAGGGGCTGGGGGTGGGTCTCTCTGTTTTTATCGCTTTTTGTTACTTTGAACATGTCGGCACAGGACGTCATCACCTACCCCGACATCTCGTATGCAGGCTCGCCACGCACGCTCGTGCTGGGAGGCATCAACATATCGGGTATGGATGGCTACGAGGACTATGCCCTTGCCGGCATCAGCGGACTCACCGTAGGACAGGAAATTGAGGTTCCCGGCGTGCAGATAACAGATGCTGTGAAGCGCTACTGGCGCCACGGACTGTTCTCGAACGTCTCCATCAGCGCCGACTCTATCGTG